>DATKBQ010000083.1:0-5835 GCA_035546375.1 Planctomycetota bacterium
CCCCTGCCCCCGGCGAAAGCGGTGCACTCGATCTACGTCACGTAGCGAACCCGTGTCTCCGAAGAGCCGGATGCGGCAATCCCGCACGTCCGGATCTGTGGGGGGCCTGGGCGGGCAACCGCCCAGGTCTACCCGATGACACATCGGCTGACGATCGACGGTCCGCTGCCTGTGCGGAATCTGGCGACCGCGAGGCCACGACCGTTCCTGTTGGCGAGTCGTGAGCTCGGAACAACGGCGGTGCGGAGGCGCCCTTCGGGCGGCGAACGGGATCCATGCGTCGCCCCAACAAAGGCTCCCGCGGCACCACAGCTTTGGCACGCGTGAGGTTTGCCGCCGTGAGTACAGCGTCCGACTCACGCCCAGAGCACGATGTCGCGCAAGTCGTCGCCCAGCGGCCCCAGCGCCCGTGGCCGCACGCGGATGCCGCACGCGAAGCTGCCCGAGCGGTCGAGCCGCTGCGAGCCTTCGAAGGCGGCCGGGCCTCCGTCCGGCCCGCGCAGCGGGTGCAGCGGCACGACGCTGGCGTTGCGCAGGTCGCCGCCCGGCCGCGTGTGGCCGATCACCAGCTCGACCGCGACGTCGGAGGGCGCGAGGCCGTCGAGGTCCAGCTCGACGCGCGCCTCGACCCGGTCGCCGACCTTCAGCTCGGCCAGGTTCGAGACGTGCGCGCCGGCGACGGTCACGCGCTCGAAGCCGCGCCGCAGGCGCTGTTGCTCGGCGACGATCTCCTTGAGCGGCGCGTGGCGCGCGGCGGCCAGGGCCTCTCCGGCGCGCGCGAGCGGCAGGTAGGCCTCGTCGCGGTACTGGGCGAGCATGCGATCGGTGTTGAACCTCGGCGGGATCGTCGCCAGGCTCGCGCGCGCGCGCTCCAGCCAGCGCCGCGGCACGCCGCCCACGCGCTCGAAGAACAGCGGCACGACCTCCTCCTCGAGGAGCCGCGCGAGGTTCGCGGCGTCGAGCTCGTCCTGCAGCTCGGGCCTGTCGTACGTGCGGCCCTCGCCGATGCTCCAGCCGTTCTGGCCGTCGTAGGCCTCGACCCACCAGCCGTCCGGCACCGACAGGTTCAGGACGCCGTTGGCGGCGGCCTTCATGCCCGACGTGCCGCTCGCCTCCAGGGTGCGGACCGGCGTGTTGAGCCAGACGTCGACGCCCTGCACCAGCGCGCGCGCCAGGTGGATGTCGTAGTCCTCGAGGAAGAAGACCTTGCCCAGGAACGGCTCGCTGCGCGAGGTCTGCACGACCGTCTTCAGGATCTCCTGGCCGAGCTGGTCGTAGGGGTGCGCCTTGCCGGCGAAGAAGATCCGCACCGCTCGCTCCTCGTTCTCGAGCAGCGAGCGCATGCGCTCGAGGTCCTGGAACACCAGGCGCGCGCGCTTGTACGGCGCGAAGCGGCGCGCGAAGCCGATGAGCAGCGCGCCCTCGTCGAGGCCGGCGAGGGTGCGGGTCAGCATGCGCGGGCTGTCGTGGCGCTCGAGGAAGCCGCGCTCGAGGTTGCCGCGCACCGTCCCCAGGAGCCGCCGGCGCGCGGCGACGCGCACCTTCCAGAGGTCCTCCAGGTCGATCGCCTTGGCGCGCGCGGCGAAGTCGGCGCCGACCACCGCTCGCTCGCCCGCGCCGAGCAGGCGCCCGATCGCGGGGTCGGTCCAGCTCGCCAGGTGCACGCCGTTGGTGATCGAGCGGATCGGCACCTCGGCGCGCAGGAGCCGCGGCCAGAAGGGGTGCAGGAGCTCCTTCGACACCTCGCCGTGCAGCTTGCTGACGCCGTTGGCGTACCCGGCGAAGTAGAGCGCCAGGTAGGTCATGTTGAATGAGGTCTTGTCCTCCTCGCTCTGGCCCAGGGCGTAGAAGCGCTCCCAAGAGAGCCCCACCCACGAGCTGGCGTCGGAGAAGTAGCGCCGGATCAGGTCCTCGCCGAAGCGGTCGTGCCCGGCCGGCACCGGCGTGTGGGTGGTGAAGACCGTCGTCGAGCGCACCAGCTCGCGCGCCTCGTCGAAGGTCAGGCCCTCGTCGCGCACGAGCTTGCCCACGCGCTCGAGCGCCATGAACGCGGCGTGGCCCTCGTTGATGTGCCACACCGCGGGCTCGATCCCGAGCTGGTACAGGAGCCGCGCGCCGCCGCGGCCGAGCGCGATCTCCTGGCGCAGGCGCGCCTCCGCGTCGCCGCCGTAGAGCGTGTGGGTGATCGCGCGGTCCTCGGGGCGGTTGCGCTCGAGGTCGGCGTCGAGCAGGTACAGCCGCGCCCGGCCGACGCGCGCGCACCAAGCGCGCAGGACGAGCGTCGAGGAGGGCAGGGCCAGCGTCACCTCGACCGGCGCGCCGGCCTCGTCGCGCACCAGCTCCAGCGGCAGGTTGCGCGGCTCGTTCTCGGCTTGCAGGGCGACCTGCTCGCCGGCGGGGGTCAGCCGCTGGCGCAGGTAGCCGCGCCGGTAGAAGAGGCCCACGCCGACGAAGGGCAGGCCCAGGTCGCTGGCCGACTTCAGGTGGTCGCCCGCGAGCACGCCCAGGCCGCCGCTGTAGGTCTTGAGCGACTCGTGCACGCCGAACTCTGCGCAGAAGTAGGCGATCGGCGTGCGTTCGCCGAGGCGCACGCCGCCCAGCTCCACCTCGCTCGACGCGGACGCGACGTAGGCGTCAAAGCGCGCAAGCACGCGCCGCAGCTTCTCCACGTAGCGCGGGTCCGAAGCGCGGGCGTGCAGGTCCTCGGGGAAGACCACGCGCAGGAACAGGACCGGGTCGTGGCCGCACGAGCGCCAGGTCGCCCCGGACAGGTCCTCGAACAGCTCGGGTCCCTCGGGGTCCCAGCTCCAGTAGTAGTTGCGCGACAGGCGCTCGAGCCCGCGCAGCGGCTCGGGCAGCGTCGCCGACACGGCGAAGGGGAAGAGCCGCGGCCGTCCCTCCCGTGGGGAGGGCGCCGTGGGCACCGCGACGCGCGGGCGCAGGCTGGGCGGCGGGACAGGCGCACCGCGATCGCGGGAGGCCTCGAGCGCGATCGAGAAGGCCTCGTAGTAGGACTCGATCAGCTTCGACCAGGCGGTGTGCTGCGCGGTGGCGCGGCAGGTGCGCGCCATGGCCTCGGCGTCGGAGGGCTGGGCGAGCCGCTCGTCCACGCTGCGCGCCAGCTCGGCCGCCGCGCGGGCGTCCTCCACGCCCTCGCGCCGCAGGATGTGCACGCCGTCCGCGGCAGCGAGGCCGACCGAGGCGGCCCAGCGGCCGAAGCCCGCCAGGTCGGTCGTGAGCGTCGGCACTCCCGCCGCCAGGCTCTCCTCGGGCGTGTAGCCCCAGGGCTCGTAGAACGAGGGGAACAGCGTCATGTCCATGCCGCGCAGCATCCCCTCGTACGGCAGGTCGAAGAGCCCGTCGCCGGGATGCAGGTAGATCGGGACGTGGATCACCTTGACGCGCGAGCCGAGCGCGTTGTCCAGGCCCAGCCGCGCAGTCGCGAGCTGGATCGGGTCGTGCTCGCGGTCGATCAGGTAGTGGGTCGTGACGCCGATCGGATCGTGGATCGCCTCCAGCGGCTCGGCCTTGCGCCGCAAGAGCGACTTGCGCACGCCGGAGTGGCCCGCGGGCACGGTCAGGAACAGGACGATCTTCCGGCCGCGCTGCGCGTTCAGCCGCGCCATCGCCTCGAGCAAGAGGTCGATCCCCTTGTTGTGGAACTCGTAGCGGCCCGAGAGCAGGAGGAAGGCCGCGCCCTCGCAGGACTCGCCCAGGAAGCGGTGCGCGAGGTCGGATGCCGCGGCGCGGGCGCGCTCGCGGGTCACGCCGGCGGCGAGCGCGTCCATCACCTCGAGGTCGATGCCGTTGGGGAGCAGCGGCCGCGGGCGACGGCCGAGGAAGCGCTCGGACTCGCGGGCGGTGATCTCGCTCACGGTCGTGAAGGCGTCCGCCTTGCCCGCGCAGACGCGCTCCATCGAGTGCTTCGAGCGCACCTGCAGGGCTTCGGCCATGGTCTCGGGGCTGCGCCCTTCCAGCGCCGAGGCGGGCGGGATCCCGCGCCCCGCCATGGCGCGGCCGAGCACCGTCGCGTGGCTCGTGAACACGGTGGCGACCGCCGGCACGCGGCCGGCGACGTGGAGCAGGCCGGCGCCGGTCATCCACTCGTGGAACTGGGCGACCGCGGCCCCTCGATGAGGCGCGACGAACTCGTGCCACCAGCGCTCGAGCACCAGCCCCGCGGCGAAGCCGAACATCACCGGCTCCACGTAGTCCCACCCGCCGGTGATCGAGTCGACCTCGTGGCGCTCCCACAGGTCGGCGAGGATCGCGTCCTTGCGCTCGAAGAGCCCCGAGAACTCCACCAGCACGACGCGCGGCGAGCCGGGGATCCTCCAGCGGCCGACGCGCACCGGCACGCCGATCGCGCGGCAGCTCTCGGCGAAGCCCTCGAAGCCCGCCGACTCCTCGAAGCTCTGCTCCGAGCGGGGGTTGCCGAGCAGCCAGGGGCCGATGGCCACGTAGTCGTCGCCGTAGCGCTGGACCAGGGTCTTGGCCTTGGTCGAGACGACGGTGTGGATCCCGCCGACCTTATTGCAGACCTCCCAGCTGACCTCGAACAGGGTGTGCATCGCGGGCGGGAGCGCTCAGGGGGCGCGATCGGCCACCGGCGCCGGGACGCCGGCCTCGGAGGCCGGCAGGCGGCGCGAGAGGTCGTCGAGGACGTTCATGAAGGCGATGAAGGCGTCGTGGGGCGTAGCATAGGGGCTGAAGTAGCGGTGCACCTTGCCATCGGCGAACCACTTCGTGCACATGTAGTAGACGTGGTCGGAGCTGGTCAACCGCCGCCAGCTCTCCAGGAGCCCTGGATCGCTCGCGGCGGCCCGAGCTCTAGGACCGAGCGCGTAGAGGGCCTCGTGCGCCGAGCGCTGCATCGGGTTGCCGAGCCAGGCCGTCAGGTCGCGCTCGGTGTCGGCCCAGGTGACCACGTGCGGCACGTCCAGGCGCGCCACCGCGTCGCGCTCGAGCGCCACCTCGCTCGGCGTGCGGAAGCGGAACCCGGGCCGCTTCAGGATCGCTGCCGGGAGATCGGCCATGAAGCGCAGGATGCCGGTCTCGGCCGCCTGGTGCTCGCCGAAAGTCTCGTAGTCCATGTAGAGCCCGAGGAAGACGTCCTCCTCGCGCATGCGGTGCACCCAGGAGGCGTAGCGCTCCGCGCTCAGGGGCCACTGCGACCACGAGCGGTCCGAGAAGCGGAAAGCGATGTCGTCCGAGAGCCGGTAGGCGCGCAGGAGCAGCTTCAGCCCCTCCGAGGTCTGCGCGCGGTAGACCCGGTGCGGGCTGCGCCAGCCGAGCAGGGGGTCGGCGCCCTCGCCCAGGAGCACGCGGAAGCCGAGCGCCTCCACGCGGCGTGCGAGGGAATCGTCCAGCGCGAGCTCGGTGTTGCGGAAGGCGGTGGGCCGCGTGCCGAAGAGCTCCTCGATGCGCGCGGCGTGGTGCTGGACCTGGGAGTCGAACTCGAGCGGATCGGCGAGCCAGGCGAGGGAGTGGTGGGAGGTCTCGCCCAGGAACTCGACGGCGCCGGTGGCCGCGAGCCGCTGGAAGCTCTCGAGCGCTTCGGGGGCCCAGGATTCGAGCTGCTGGAGTGCGGTGCCGCTGATCGAGAAGGCGCAGCGGAACTCGCCGGCGGTGCGGTCGATGGCGCGCAGGAGGAGCTCGTTCATCGGCACGTAGCAGCGCTCGGCCACGCGCTTGAGGATGCGGGCGTTGAGGGTGTCGTCGAAGTAGCGCTCGTCCGCGCCGATGTCGAAGAAGGTGTAGTGGCGCAGCCGGAAGGGCTGGTGGACCTGGAAGTAGAAGCAGACGTCGGTCACGGGCGGGGGGTGGGGGGCGCGG
>DATKBQ010000084.1:0-2426 GCA_035546375.1 Planctomycetota bacterium
GCCGCGGCCTCGTCGAACGAGCCGCGCGACGGCGCGAGCGCTTCGAGTGCGCGGCGCGCCTGCGGCGCGCACCCGCTCTGGAGCAGGCGCTCGGCGCGCTCGAGGCGCTGGAGCGGGGTTGCTCCGGCGAGGTCGGCTTCCTCCAGGCCCAGTCGCGTGCGCGCCTCGCGCTCGATCGCGGTGAACTCCGCGCCGGCGCCCGCGCGGCGGCCCAGGCCGGCGACGAAGAGCGCGCCCAGCTCGTCGCCGGCGGCGAGCGCGAGCCGGCAGGCCTCGCGCCAGGCGGCGATCTGGGCCGAGCCGCTGCGGCGCTCGGCGCAGGCGATCCAGGCGCGTCCGGCGGCGGCCGGCTCGCCGACGGCCTCGAGCGCGAGCGCGCGGACCTCCAGGGTCTCGCGCATGGACTCGGCCGCGCGCGGGCCCGATTGCAAGGCGTCGAGCGCCTCGAGCGCGCGGTGGGGAAGCCCGAGCACGAGCTGGGCCCGCGCCCGGATGTGCGCGCGTGCGCTGCCATCTTCTCTCGGCGTCAGCGGCTGGAGCGTGTCGAGCGCGTCGATCATGTGCAGCGCGCGCTGGGCGTCGCCGAGCTCGAGCGTGCAGCGGGCGAGGGCGATGCGCGCGGCGTTCTCGAGGCCGTGCTCGCGGTCCAGGCGCAGGAGGTCCGCGTATTTCTGGCTCGCCGCCTGCCACTCGCGCTGGCTCGCGAGCAGCTCGCCGCAGTCGAACAGCGCCGAGGGGACGAGCTCGGAGGCGGGGTGGTCGGCGACCAGCGACTCGTAGTGCCCTCGCGCCGCGGCCAGGTTGCCGCGTTGCTCTTCGATCCGCGCTTGGCTGAGCTCGGCCTCTGCGGCCGCGGGGTGGTCGGGGAAGGAGCGCAGCGCGCCGAGGTAGGCGGCGAGGGCCTCCTCGCGCAGCTCGCCCGGTCCGGCCTGGTCGTGGAGCCCCGATCGGATCACCAGCGTGCCCACGCGCGGGTCGACGCGCAGGCCGACGCTGCCGAGCACGAAGCCCAGGGCCTCGCGCAGCGGACGGTGGCGGATCTCGGCCGAGACCAGCGCGGTGCGCGAGACGCGCTCGAAACCCTCGAGCTGGAGGCCCGCGCGGCGCGCGAGGTCCCCCATCAGCTCCTGGAGCGAGGCGTCCTGGGCCGAGATCGAGCACCAGGTCTCGCCGTCGAGCTGCTCGACCGACACGCGGAAGCGCGCCGGAGCGGGCGGCTCCTGCGCCCGCGCGCTGGGGACGGAGAGCGCCGGGATCAACGCGAGGATCGCCGACGTGACCCTCACCGCTCGACCTCGCTGGCCGGCGGAACGAATTCCGCCTGGAGCCGATAGCTGTCCGCGATCAAGAACGAGGCGCGCGCCTCGATGTCGCGGCGCGCCGACGGCTCGATGCGGTCGGCGACGGCGAGCAGCGCGTAGAGCATCGCCCGCGCGCGCTCGAACTCGCCGCGCTCCATCGCCGCGCGCGCGTTGTCGAGCGTCGCCAAGCCTTCGGGACGCGGCGCGACCACCGGCAGGGCGCTGCGCGCCAGCTCCTCGGCCCGCTCCGCGGTCTCGGCGCGGATCTGGTCGGTGGTCTGGATCACGCGGTCGCCCATCTGGACGACGAGCGCCTGGACCGAGGAGATCGAGCGCCAGGCGAAGGCCATCAGGACGACGTTGAAGAGCGCGGCGAGCGCGAGCACCAGACGGGCCTCGCCGCGCAGCAACCCGCCGCCCTTGGGCGAATGCGTTTGCGCAGGAGCGGCGTCCGATGGCTCGGCCGGGACTTCGGCCCTGAAAGCGTGCTGGGAAGTCCGCGCGGGCTGCGGAGCCGTGGCCGGCTCCGCGGGCCGGCTGCGCATGACGCTCGCGGCCCCGCCCGCCGGGGGCGGTCGCACGGGCGTGGCCGGCGCCGGCGGATCGTCCGCGCCGAGCCCGTCGTCGAGCTGGACGAGCGCCGTCTCCGAGTCGTCCATCAGCTCGTCGAAGTTGAAGAGGTCCTCGTCGAAGGCCGAGTCGTCCGGCTCGACCTCGAGTCCCTCCTGGAGCGCCCTGTCCTGCATGGCTCAGGGGCCTCCAAAGACGCTTCGCCGGAACCGCGAGCTCACCGGCGCGACTCCCGGACGAGGCGCGGCCGGTTGGGCACGGCGACGCGCGCGCACGCCTTGCCCAGCGAGCCGCTCAGGATCTCGAGCCGCGCCCCCATGCGTTCGAGGTCGCGCCGCGCCAGCATGAGCCCGAGGCTCAGCTCGGCTTCACGGGGCGAGGCGCAGCGACCGGGCGCGGAGCACTCGAAGGCGCAGCGCGAAGCGGCCCCGACGATCGTGAACTGGGTCCGCTCGCCCTCCTGGCGCGCGCGCAGGAGGACCTCCTCGCCGCTCCCGTCGAGCGCGCACTCGAGCAGCCGCGCGAGGGCGGAGGAGAGCAGCGGAGAATCGACCT
>DATKBQ010000085.1:0-3134 GCA_035546375.1 Planctomycetota bacterium
GGAGAGGCGTATGCCGGAGCCCAACATCAGGTCGTAGAGCAAATGGTCGCGCCGCGCCTCGGGCCCTTGGGCGACGATGAGCACGTCCATCAGGCGCTGCGCCTCGGCGTCGGACAGCCCGCGAGGCGGCGGTCGCCCGCAGATCGCGCGACGGATCAACCTTGCCGGATTCGTCGATGCGTAGCCCGCCTCGTGGGCGTAGCGGAAGAAGACCCGCAGCGACGTGCGCAGCGCGTTCGCCGAGCCCGCCTTCTTGGCCGTCCCGTCCGCGCGCTGGCGCGCATCCGGCGAGGCGAGGAAGCGCGCGAGGTCCTCGTGCGTGATCGCGTCCACGCCGACGTCGCCGCGCTCCTTGGCGAGCCAGCGCGCGAGCAGCACGATGTGCCGCCGGTACTGGCCGATCGTGTGCGCGCTGCGCCCGTCCGCTTCGAACTGGACGAGGAAGCGCTCCAGTGCCTCGTTGGTGTTCATGGTCGCCCTCCCAAGACGGCAACCGGCCCGAGCCCCCGCGAAGGAGCCCGGGCCGGCGCACGTCGTCATGGCGTCGCTACGCCTTCTCCGGGGCCTGCGGGATCGGCGCGGTCGCGATCAGCCCCTCGGCCTGCGCCCAGCACAGGGCGAGACGCAGCACCCGGCGCGTCTTGTCGATCGAGGGCTGGGCCTTCGGCTGCCCGCTCTTGAGGCGCGTCACCCGCGGCGAGTCGTTGAAGGTCTGGACCTGCTCGGGCGTGATCGAGGCGACCAGCGTCTCCGCGCCCAGCTCGGCCTGCGCCGTCTTCAGCTCCATCCCGTAGGAGAACATCGTCCCCGGGCTCTTGCCGGCCTCGCCCATGTGGTGCAGGTAGCGCTCGGCCAGCGCCGCCAGCGTCAGGTCGCCCGCGGGCGCCTTGGCCTTCTTCACCTTCTTGCCCTTCGCCTTCGTCGCCTTCGGCTCGGCCGCCGGCTCCACCACCGTCTCCGCCGCGCCGTCCTTGGCGCGCTCGTGCGTCGTCGTCATCGCGTCGTCTCCATGGTTGATGCCGCCCCGCCTATCGGGACGGCGACCACAGGAGGGCTCGGGCTCGCCAGGAAATGAAGGCGATCCTGCAAGGATCCAGCGCTTCGGTTGTGTAAGGCGCGTGAGCGCGCGCCCACGGCGCCCCGCGCCCAAGGATCCTCCTTACTGGCCCCAAGCGCGCCACGAGCCGAACGTCGGGATCTTGTTGTTGATCACCTTCCAGGCGGCCAGGGCGAGCGAGATCACGCAGTCGTCGTGCATGCCGCCCGGCGCGCCGGTGCGTACGTTCCCTTGCTCGGTGACCGAGTACTCGAACGCCTCGAGCTCGTCGACCATCTCCGGGAAGAGCTCCACCCTGGGCAGCACGATCTCCTGACGCTCGAGGAGCATGGCGAGGTTCTTGATGATCGCGTCCTTGGATCGCGCCGTGAGCGAATAGCCATCGGCATAGCAGCCCGCGACGGAGAGGCTCTCGTAGACCGGCTCGCCCACGCCCGTCGAGTCGCACAGGACGCCGCAGTAGTTGTAGCGATCACACGCGGCGCGGATCCGCTCCACCTGCAGACCCCAGTCGAGGCGGTGGAAGCGGTCGACGAAGACCACCTGCTTCTGGGAGTCCATGATGGTCAACACCGTGTAGTCGGTCACCTTCGCCAGGTCGAGGCCAGCGAAGTAGACCTTACCCTTCACGGGCGGCTGCCACTCGCCCCGCGCGGCCTCGCGCACGTAGCGGAAGACCGAGCCCGACCCTTCGATGAACTCGGCGCCGTACTCCTGGCGGAACACGCGCTCGGGGACGCGCGCGCGCTCCTCCTCGATCACCTCCCGGTCGAGCAGCGGGTTCGTCCAAGACGGCATGTTCCAGCTCGCGTAGTCCGGGTCGCGCCCCTGGCCGAGCTGGAAGAGGTCGTAGTAGTAGCCCTTGCCCTTCGGCGTCGAGATCAGGAGCGCCCAGCCGCGCCTGTCGATCAGCCGCTGGCTCAGGTGGTTCTGCCAGATCGCCGGCTTCAGCCGCGCGGCCTCGTCCACCACCACCCAGTCGAGGCCTTCGCCGAGCAGGGAGACCGGGTTGTCCGCGGACTTGGCGCGGATCTCGGACCGGCCGCCGGCGAGGTTCTGGATCACGATCACGCGGTCGTGCTCGCGCATGGTCAGGATGCGGTGGCGCAGCTTCTCCAGGATCACGACCTGGATCTCCCTGAAGACCCTGTCGGCCAAGTCGTAGGTCGGCGCCACCACCCAGCCGACCGATCGGTCCGCCGGCGCGAGCGCGGCCGCAATCCCCTCCATCGCGGCGCAGAGGGTTTTTCCCCAGCGCACGCCGCAGGCCACCACGCGCCGCGGCGCCCTCGAGCGGTGGATCGCGATCTGGCCCGAGTGCGGCTGGTAGCCCAGCAGATCGAACAGCGCCCGCTTGGAGAGTTTACCGCTCTGTGTCTTCGTCATCGGGCTGTCGGTCGTTGACGCCAGGCTCAGTTTCGGCCTCCGCCTCCGGCCAGTCCTCCTGGCCGACCGGCTTGAACAGCGTCGCGTACTCGCGCTTGATGAGGGCCTCCACGTTCTCGGTGCGCTCGGTCGGTTCGCCGCGGATCAGGCGCTCCTTCTCCAGCCCGGCCACGATGGCGCGCACCGCAGCGGTGGCGTTGTCGAGCGGCATGCCCTTGAGTGCTTCGATCCCCTTGCTCTGAAGGAACCGGGCCGTCTTGAGGTGGCGGCTGTCCATCTCCTCGAGCGACTCCAGGACCTTCTGGTTCGCGCTCTCGCGCGCCTTCTGCTCCTGCTCGGCCAAGCGGGCCTGCCAGTTCTCGCGCGCGGCCAGAAGCGTCACCGCGCGCTTGGAGACGCCGTACTTCTCAGCCACCGCCTGGTAGCTGCGCCCAGGCCCGAGCGAGAAGTAATAGGCGAAGGCGTCCGGCGGGATCTTGCGGTTCATCGTTCGATTCCCCTCTCCTCCGTCACCTGGGCAAAGGCTTGGCCGCTCCCCTCGAGCACGGCCTCCTTGCCCGTGGCCTTCTCCCACCGCTGGACGATGACGTCGGAGTAAGGGCAGTCGATCTCCATCAGGAACGCCTTGCGGCCCGTGCGCTCGGCCGCGATCAGCGTGGACCCGCTGCCGCCGAAGAGGTCCAAGACGTTC
>DATKBQ010000086.1:0-2637 GCA_035546375.1 Planctomycetota bacterium
CTCGAGGGTTGTCCGACCTATGGGATAGGCTCTAGGCTAACGCGTGATTCGACCTCGAGGCGAGCCACGCGGCCTGGCCAGGCTGGAGCGGGCGGCGCAGCTGGGGTGGTGTCTCGCGATTGGGACGTGGGCACCACCCCAGCCCTCTTGGCCGCGATCTCTTCCGTGGACGCTACCACTCGGACCGGCCGAGACACGCAGCGTGTTTCCCGCATTTTGCGGCAACTACTGTCAAGGCCGGTCGAAAGCGGACCCCTTCGCGCCGGTTGAAAGTGGACCCCCTTTGGACGGTGGTCGTGAGAGCTTCTCTGGGCATCGAGGGCGGCGGCGAGAGAGGCTCGCGGGGAGCCTGATCGGGCGGATTGGAGCGAGTTCGGCCCTCGCCGGCTCGGAGCGGGGCGCTGGGAGGCGTTCTGCGGGCCTGCGAGCGTCTGCCGCGACCGATTGCCTATCCGGTTTCGGGCTCTCGAGCAGGCGGACGGCCACCGAGGTCGCGGTCGCGCAGGCGGTAGCTGTCGCCTTTGAGCGACAGGATCTCGGCGTGGTGGACGAGCCGGTCGATCATCGCGGCGGCGACGACCTCGTCGCCGAAGATCTCGCCCCAAGCTGAGAAGGGCTTGTTGGAGGTGACGATCAGGGAGGCGCGCTCGTAGCGGGAGGAGACGAGCGAGAACATCAGGTTGGCGGCCTGGGCGTCGAAGGGGATGTAGCCAACCTCGTCGACGACGATTAGGGGGATCCAGAGCAGCCGCCGCAGCTCCTCGTCGAGGCGGCCTTGCCGCTGGGCGTCGCCGAGCCGGGTGACCCACTCGGTGGCGGTGGCGAAGAGAACGCGCTGGCCGGCGAGGCAGGCGCGGATCGCGAGCGCGATCGCGAGGTGGCTCTTGCCGGTTCCGGGCGGGCCGAGCAGAAGCACGTTTTCTTTGCCGGCGAGGAAGTCGAGCTGGCCGAGGTGCAAGACGAGCGTCTTCTGCACGGAGCGTTGGAAGCTGAAGTCGAACTCCTCGAGCGTCTTGCGGGCGGGGAAGCGAGCAGCCTTGATCCTCGACTCGCCCCCGTGGGCGTCGCGGGAGGCGACCTCCGTCTGCAGCAAAGCCTCGGCGAAGCGCTCGTAGCTCCACTCCTCGGCCCGGGCGCGCTCGGCCAGCTTGGGCAGCGCCCGGGCTGCGGCCGGCGCCTTCAGCGTCCGGAAGCAGAAGGCGAGCTCCGAGGAGGTGGTCATGCCGGGATCAGGGCGTCGTAGCGGGCGAGCGGCCGCTGCTCGACCTCGGGCTCGGGCGGGGCGCCGCGCAGCTGCCTCAGCGCTCTCGCGTGCTCGAGCGCCGTGATCGTCCGGTGGCGGGCGAAGCTGCGTTGGTGGCGGCAGGCGAGCTCGCCCGTGTCGAGCGCCGCGGCGAGCACCTCCCGCTGCGAGACCTGCACCTCGACCCGGCGGCCGACGAGGCGCGGGTCGAGCGAGTAGTCGCAGGTGTCGAAGCGGACGTAGGGGTCGGGCGGGACGCGGGTGACGACGCGCCGGTCGACGTCGGGCAGCCGCGCGGGCAGCGGCCGCAGCAGGCCACGCTCCTCGCCGAGGCGATCGACCGGGCGGCAGCGCAACGTGCGGTGGAAGCGGACGTTGGCCCGCTCGCAGAACCAGCGGTCGAGCTGCTCCTGGTAGTCGAGCTCGCCAGCGAACGAGCGGCCCGGCTCGAAGCTCGTCTCCAGGTAGCCCTGCAGCCGCTCCACCACCCCCTTCGACTCCGGGTCATGCGGCTCGAGGAAGCGCCAACCGACCGTGAGCTGGCCGCAGAAGGCGGCGAAGGCATCGGTGGGACGACCAGCACCGGCGTGCAGCGCCCCCTCGCGGTCCCAGACGAGCGTCTCCGGCAGGCCGCCGAGCAGAGCCAGGCAGCGGGCGATCCCCCAGAGCAGGTCGGGCGCCTCCTTCGTGAAGACAAGCGCGGCGGCACCGGCGCGGGAGTAGGGAAGGCAGGCGACGACGACGTAGCCGCGGCGGGTCTGCCCGTGCCCGACCGGGATCTCGCGGGAGGGCTGCCAGAGGTCGAACTGGCAGAGCGCGCCAGGGCGGTAGCTGGTCCGCTGGTAGCTGCGCGGCCGCGGCAGAAACAGCGGCCGCACCTCGCGCAGATAGTCGTCCAGGATCGTCTTGCCGCCCTCGTAGCCGAGCTCCTCGAGCAGCTCGCGAATGCGCTTGCCGGGCAGGCGCGGATCGTCACCCAGCAGGCGGTGGATCTCGTCGCGGAACGGGTGGAGCTTGGACGGCCGGGGCGGACGCGCGTAGCGGGGCAGCACCTGCGAGCGGAGCGCCCGACGGACGGTATTGCGGCCGTGGCCGGTGCGGCGGGCAATCTCCTTGATCGAGAGCCGCTTGACGAAATACAGACGGCGGATCTCGGCCCACTGCTCCACCCTGACCATGACCTCCTCCTCGCTCGATCACCATCGACCAAGCGAGGCTCGTGACCCGGCCGGACAGCGCCACGGCACCGCCAGGGGGTCAGATTTCAACCGGCGTCAGGGGGTCAGTATTGGGCCGGCGTCGATAGCCCTCTCTGAGTTTGACCGGCATTTCGCCGTAGTCAGCAAACGATCGATTCCCGATCGCCGACTTTCGCCTCTGGAGACAACGAGATA
>DATKBQ010000087.1:0-8963 GCA_035546375.1 Planctomycetota bacterium
AATCCGGCGGCCGTACTCGGCCGCCGAAGCGCGCGAAGCGCGCCCCTGTAAGCTTGCTCCACCGGTGATTGGCTCCCGGCGAACGCCACCAGCCAGGCGCGCTCGACGCGCAACCGCGGGCCTACCCCTCGCGCGCCGTCCCTAACCTCACGCCCGCCGCACCACGCCGGCGATCAAGCTCGCCAGCAAGAGCACGAGGAAGATCCAGAACAAGATCTGGGCGATGCCCGCCGCCGCTCCGGCGACGCCGCCGAAGCCCAACGCTCCGGCGACCAAGGCAAACAGCAGGAACACGAGTGTCCAGGCCAGCATGAGGGCGCTCCTGGATAGAGGAATCGGGCCCTTTCCCCCCGGAGAGGTTCTCCAGGAAGGCAGGAGAGGCCCCTTTGACCTCCCTTGCGACCGAGGCCTAGGAGGATTCCCCGTGCCCGGTCCAGGCCAGGGGCCTCGGGCCGGCGGCTAGGCTGTCCCGGATGGGCCCCACGCTGCGACCCCAGGCCGCGCCCACCCGCAAGCCGCGGCGGGGGGACCGCCTCGAGCTCGCCGTCGAGCGCATCGACCCCCGCGGCACGGCGCACGGGCACCTCCGCGACTCGAGCGGCGAGTACGACGTCCGCCTGCCGCGCGGCGTCCCCGGCTCGCGCCTGGTGGCCCAGGTCACGCGGCGGCGAGGCGCGCGCATCGACACGCGCGTGCTCGAGCTCCTCGAGGCCGGTCCGGAGACTGTTCCCGTGCGGTGCGCCCACGCCGCGACTTGCGGCGGCTGCCGCTTCCAGGACTGGAGCTACGCGGCGCAGCTCGAGCACAAGCGCCAGGTCGTCGAGGAGACGTTGCGCGCCGGCGGTGTGCTCGACTCGGCTCGCGTCGAGCCCTGCCTGGGCTGCGACCCGCCGTGGGCCTACCGCAACAAGATGGACTTCACCTTCTCCGCGCGGCGCTGGATCGAGCCGGCCGAGCCCGTGGGAGCGCCGCGCGGCTTCGCGCTCGGCCTCCATCCCTCCGGTCACTGGCGGAGCGTGATCGACGTGCACGCCTGCGCCATCGCGCCGCCAGGAACGGACGCCATCGTCGCCAGCGCGCGGCGGCTGGCGCTGGAGCAGGGGCTCGAGCCGTGGGACGTCGCCACCCACCGCGGCCTCCTGCGCCACCTCGTGGTGCGGCGGAACGCGCGCGGCGAGGTGCTCGTCGCGGTGGTCACGTCCGAAGAGGCCTCCGAGCGCATCCGGCCCTACGTCCGTGCGCTGCTCGCCGAGCGGCCGGAGATCGCGACGGCGGTGCAGCTCGTGAGCTCCTCTCTCGCGCAAGTCGCCACCGGCGAGCGCGAGCTGGTGCTCCACGGCCCGGGCTGGATCCTCGAGGAGCTCGACGGCCTCACCTTCCGCCTCTCGGCCGGCTCGTTCTTCCAGACCAACACCGCCCAGGCCGAGCGCCTGGTGCGCGCCGTGCGCGAGGCGGCCGCCTGCGGCCCCGAGGACGTCGTCGTCGACCTCTCGTGCGGCGTCGGCACGTTCGCGCTGTCGCTCGCCCGCGGCGCGCGCGAGGTCTGGGGCTTCGAGCTGGCGCCGTCGGCCGTGACCGACGCGCGCCTGAACGCGCAGCGCAACGCGATCGGCAACGCGCACTTCCTGGCCGGCGACGTCGCGGCGACCCTGCGCGAGCGCGACCTGCCGCGGCCGGCCGTGTGCGTCGTCGATCCGCCGCGCGCGGGGCTCCACAAGAGCGTGCTCGCCGCGTTGGCGGCCCTCGCCCCGGACAGGGTCGTCTACGTCTCCTGCAATGTCTCTGCGGCCGCGCAGGACCTGCGCGCGCTCTCCGCCGCCGGCCTGCGCCTGGTGCGCGTGCAACCGATCGACCTCTTCCCGCACACGCCGCACGTCGAGTGCGTGCTCGTCCTCGAGCGGAGCGGCGAGGTCCGGGCGCGAGCGGCGGAACCCGAGCGCGAGCGGTGAACCCCGAGCGCGAGCCTCCCGGCGAGGGCGAGATCCGCCCGGGAGCCGGGCCCCATCCCGCTCCGCGGGCCGCCGCACCGCCGGACGGACTGTGCCCCTCCTGCGCGCACGTACGCATCGTCCGCTCCCAGCGCGGCTCGACGTTCCTCCTCTGCGAGCTCTCGCGCTCGGACCCGCGCTTCCCGCGCTACCCGGCCCAGCCGCGGATTCTCTGCGCCGGCTTCCTGCGCTAACCTCTCTTCCCATGGAGCTGGACCTCAAGGTCGAGCAGGGGACCTTTCTCGCCGCCGGTCCCGACCTCCTGGATCCGAACTTCATGCACACGGTCGTCTTGATGTGCCAGCACGGCGCCGAAGGCGCCTACGGCCTGGTGGTCAACCGCCGCTCGGGCTACTCCGCGCGCGACGTGCTCCCCGAGCACCCGCTCTTCGGCCAGCTCGACGTTCCGATCCACGTCGGTGGTCCGGTCGGGCTCGACATGCTCCAGGTCCTGCACCGCGCCCCCGAGCGCATCTCGGGGGGCATGCCCATCGGCGAGGGGCTCGTGCTAGGCGGCGATCTCGAGGATGCCGGGCGCTGGCTCGCCGAGGACCGCCCGGCCGCCGAACGCTCCGTTCGGCTGGTGCTCGGCTATTCCGGCTGGGCCGCGGGCCAGCTCGAGCTCGAGCTCGTGAGCGGCTCGTGGCTGCCCGCCCCGGCCGACCCCGCCTGGGTCTTCCGGCCCGACCTCGAGGCCGTCTGGCGCGACGTCGTGCGCTCGCTGGGCCGCGAGACGCGGGGTCTCGAGGACCAGCCGCCTCACCCGCGCTGGAATTAGCCAGGAGCGCCGTCCGGAGCCCATGATCCAGGCTTGGCCGAGCCCCACGCCTCAGGCGCCTGCAGATGCGCCGGTGCCGCCGGTAGCTGATTCGCCCGGGCCAGCACGACGCCTAGGCCGAGCCGCGTCAGAATCAGCCGGGGGGACGTATCCATGACCATGGCAGAGCCGACGGATCCGGTCGCAGCGCAGCCGCGCCGGCGGCGCCGCGGGCTGCGCATGGCCCTCGCCACCCTCGGCGGCCTCCTGATCCTCCTCACGCTCGTCCTGATCTTCCTGCCGGCCATCGCCGAGCCGATCGCGAAGGGGTACGCGGAGCGCAGCTTCGCCGAGGACCACGCCGGCCGGCTCGAGATCGGCGAGCTGGACCTATCCTGGCGCGAGCGCCAGCACGTGCGCCGCGCGCGGCTCGTCGACCCCGAGGGACAGGCGGTGCTGGAGGCGGACGTCGAGCTGCCGTCCCTGTGGCAGCTCCTGCGCGGGCGCGGGCAGTCGATCGGCGAGGTCGGGATCGTGGCCAGCGGCGACCTCGTCGCCGACGCCGAGGGCACGACCAACCTCCAGCGCGCGCTCGCGCCGACCCAGCCCGCGCGCGAGCCCGATCCGGGCGAGGAGGGGGAGCCGCCGAGCTGGCGCGAGGGCCTCGCGGGGCTGCGGCTCGAGCTCCAGCTCATGAGCCCGCGGCTCACCTGGTCCGACGAGCGCACGCGCGCGCTCGGCGAGCCGTTCGCCGTCGAGGATCTGCGCGCGAGCGCGTCGATCGCCCCCGGCGCGCCGCTGCACCTGGTCGCGACCGGCGACGTGCGCTCGGGGCGGCCGGGCCGCTTGCAGGCCGACGTGCTCGTGGACGACCCGCTGCAGCCGCTCGACTCGGCCACGCCGCCGCGAGTCAAGGCGACGATCGAGATCGAGGGGTTCTCCACCGGGCTTGTCGACGGCCTCGCAGGGCTCTCCGGCCTGCTGCCGGAACTCTTCGGGCCCGAGTTCCGCCTCAGCGCCCGCGCGGAGGGCACGCCGCGCGAGGGCACGCTCTCGCTCGAGCTGGAGGCGGAGCGCGCCCGAGCCGTGCTCGCCGGCGAGCTGCGCGAGGGCGTCTTCGTCGGGCGCGAGGGCGCCGCCGTGAGCGTGTCCCTCGACCTCGAGCCCGGCGTGCTCGACGAGCGCATCGCGCCGCACCTTCCCGAAGGCATCCAGATCGCGCGCGCCGCGGGCTCGCCGCCGCTCGTTCTCGCCGTGAAGGAGCTGCGCCTTCCGCTCGATGCGCTCCCCGGCCTCGGAAGCGGCGCGGGCGAGCCGGACCTCTCCGGGCTGCGGCTCGACGTCGAGGTCTCGCTCGGCGACTGGAAGCTCTCGGACGAGGCGCTGCGCGCCGCCGAGCGCCCGCTCGAGCTGCGCGGCGCGAAGCTCGCGGCGCGGATCGATCCCTCGCCGGAGGGCGCGGGCTTGCGCGCGAGCGTGTCGTCGGGCCTCGCGCCGTCGGGCTCGCTCGAGGCCGAGCTGGTGGCCGAGGACGCTGCAGCGCTCGCCCGCGCCGACTTCGCGGAGCTGTCCGGAGCGCTCGGACCGCTGCGCATGCGCGTCGAGGCTCGGAACGTCCCCGTGGCGCTGATCGAGGCCGAGTTGGGGCAGGGGGAGCTCTCGGAGCCGATGGGCGACACGGTGGCGCTCCTCGCCCTCGAGTCGACGGCGAGCCTCGCTGCGGCCGAGCCGCGCGCGCCGGGCGTCGAGCGCGACTGGCGCGACCTCGCGCGAAGGGCGAGCGCCGAGGCGCGCTTCGAGCTGCGCACGGAGGGCCCGCTCGGGGGAGGCGGTCGCGGGCAGGTGCAGCAGGTCGCCGGAACGGTGCGGCTGGAGCCCGGCGCTCCGCTGCGCCTGAGCGCGCAGGGCGAGATCACCGCCGAGCGAGCGCCGATGCACCTGGATGCGACGGTCGAGGGCGCGCTCGAGCGCGAGGCGCGGCCGCGCGTGCAGCTCACCGCGCGGCTCGAGCGATTCCCGACCGCGCTGGTGGATGCGCTCGCGAGCCAGGACGGGAAGCTCGTCGAGTGGGCGGGCCCGCAGCTCTCGCTCGAAGCCACGGCGGACGGGACGCTCGATGCGGGAACGCTCAAGGCCAGCCTCTCCGCCGAGCGCGCGCGGGCAAGCGTCGCGGGCTCCCTCGCCGACGGCGTGTTCCGCGGCGTGCAAGGCGAGGCCCTGACCCTCGAGCTGAGCCCGGCGCAGGACACGCTGCGTTCGCTCTTGGCGGGCGCCTTGCCCGAAGGCGTGCAGGCGGAGCTGCAGCCACCGTTGAGCCTCGCCGTGAGCGAGCTCGTCGTGCCGATCCGCTCGGCGCTGGATGCACCGGCGCCCGACAAGCTCGCCGCCCTGCTGCCCGGACTGGAGCTCGAGCTGAGTGCGCGCCTCGCCGGGCTCCGCTACTCGGACGAGACGCTGCGCGAGTCGGGCGCGGCGCTCGAGCTCGACGACGTGCGCGTGGAGGCGAGCGTCGGCAAGGGGGACGGGCCGGCCCCTGTCGCCCTCGCCCTGAATGCGAAGCTCGCGGACGAGGCCGGCGGGAGCCTCGCGCTCCGCGCCTCCGCGAGCGATGCGCTCGAGCTGTCGCGCTGGAGCGAGCGGCACTCGCTGCCGCCGGTCGAGCTGTCGCTCTCGGCGCAGGGCTTGCCGGTTTCGCTCGCGCAGGCCTACGCGGGAGGCGCGGATGCCTTGCGCGAAGCGCTCGGCGAGCGCGCGGACCTGGAAGTGGTCGCGAAGGCGTCCATGCCGGCGGGCGGAGCGCTGGACGCGCAGCTCGAGCTGAAGCTCGCGGGTCAGGGCGAGCCGCTGCACGTGAGCGCCAAGGCGACGGTGGAAGAGCCGCTGGCAACGCGGGCGGAAGGCGACCTGCCGCCGATCGACCTGGCGGTCGAGATCTCGGGTGCCGGAGCGCTCGCCGCCGCGCTGCCGGAGGACCTCGCGCCGCTGGCGCGCGAGGCGCTCGGCGAGCGGGTCGCGCTTCGCGTGCGCAACACCCCGCTCGAGCGCGACCCGAGTGCAGGTGCCACCGCCTTCGAGGCGAAGCTCGAGGCCGCCCGGGCTTCGCTCTCGGCAGCGGGCCGCATCGAGGGCGGCGTGCTGCGCACCGGCGAAGGGCAGCGCCTCGAGCTGTCGCTCGCGCCGACCACGGCGATGATCGAGCGCTTCGTCGCGCCGAGCCTGCCGCAGGGGGCCAGCCTGGAGATTCCCCAGGACGGCGGGCCGCTGCTCCTGCGCGCGAGCGACGTCGTGCTGCCGCTCGAGGGCCTGCTCGCAGGGAGCCCCGCGGAGCCGGCGGGCGCGGCCGAGGCGCAGCCGGTCGAGGCCGCGGCGCTGCTCGACGGCGCGTCGGCCTCGATCGAGCTGGACCTGCCGCGGATCGTCTACCGCCATCCCGGCGAGCCGCAGCCGACGCAGGTCGCCTTGAGCGGGATCGAGCTGCGCGGGCGGCTCGACGGACGCGAAGCGAGCGCGGACCTCACCGGCGCGGTGGAGGGGACGGGCGGCAGCGGGCGGCTGGCGTTCCACGCGAAGGCGCAGGATCCCCTGGCGCTCCTCGCCGCGAAGCCCGGCGCTGCGCGGGGAAGCATCGAGGTCCAGGGCGAAGCGGAAGGGCTCCCGACGGCGCTGGTCGACGCGCTCGCGCGCCAGGAGGGCCTGCTGGTGGACGTGATCGGCCCGCAGATGACGCTGAGCCTGCAGGGCGCGTGGCCGGGCGAGGGCGAGCCGGTCCGGGTCTCCATGCACGCGGAGAAGGCCACCGTCCAGCTCGAGGCCTCGATGCAGGAGATGGTGCTGGCGAGCCCGTCCGCCCAGGGCGGCCTGCTCGCAACGGTGCCGCTCTCGCCGCTGTTCAGCGAGCGGGTGGTCGGCAAGCTCGTGCCGCTCCTGGTCAACTTGCGCAAGAGCGACGACGCCGCGCCGGTGCTGCTCGAGGCGACCGAGTTCCGCTTGCCGCTGGACGGCGACCTGCGCAAGCTCGACGCGACCGTCAAGCTGGAGCTCGGGCAGGTGAGCTACCAGCTCCTCGCGGGACTGGGCGAGATGATCCCGACGCTCGCGCAGTCGCTCTCGGCGAGCGCCACGATCGAGCCGCTGGTGGTGCGGATCGAAGCCGGCGTCGCGCGTTACGACCGATTGCCGCTGCCGGTGGGCGGCGGGAAACAGCTCGAGTTCAGGGGCAAGTACGACCTGGTAACGACCGAGTTCGACATCACGACGCAAGTGCCGCTGGCCGTCATCGGACAGGGGGCCGTGCGCGAGCTCGACAGGGTGCGCGAATTCCTGGGCTCCGACTTGAGCGTGCCGATCGAGATCAAGGGCACCTGGAAGAAGCCGAGGATCGGAATCGCCAAGAGCTTCCTCGACGAGGTCGTGAAGAAGGCCGCCGCGGGCGCGCTGGGGCGCGGTCTCGAGGAGCTGCTCGGCGGCAAGAAGAAGAAGGACTAGGCCTACGCCTCAGCCGGCACCCAGTCGGCGGAGGCGAGCCGCTCAGCCCTTCGCCGTCTCCAAGGCCGCATCCAACAGCGGGTTCTCCGGCGTGTCCTTGCGCCATGCGGCGTAGACCGGAAGCTCGATCTTCGGTGAGACCAGCGGGATCCAGGCGACGCCGCTCGAGCGCGGGCTGGACCCGGCGAGGGCGGGCACGAGCGAGAAGCCCAGCCCCGACTCGACGAAGCCCAGGATCGCCTCGGCGGAGGTGGCGGTGATCACCTGCCGCGGCGAGAGACCGTGGGCGCTCAGGGACTTCATCTGCAGCTCGTGCCCGAGCGAGCCCGCGTCGTAGCCGACGAACGTCTCGCCGGCCAACTGGGCGAGGGGCAGGCGCTTGCGGCTCGCCAAGGGGTGGGCGGCCGGCAGCACCAGGAACCCGCGCAGGCTCGCGATCTCCATCGAGGCCACGTCCGCCGGCAGCTCCGGGAAGTGATCGACCAGGAGGTCCGCCTCTCCGCTGCGCAGCCGCGCGAACTCGGGCGCGGGCAGCTCGCGCAGGCGCACCTCGACGGCCGGGTTGCGCCGGCGCAGCCGTGCGATCCAGGCCGGCAAGAGGTGGCGTATGAACAGCGGCGCGGCGTGGATCGAGAGCACGCCGCCGTACTCGCCCGCGGCGAGCGAACGCGCCAGCGGCGCCAGCCCCTCGAAGAACGGCGCGACGAAGCGCTGCAGCCGCTCGCCGGCAGGCGTGAGCTGCACGCGGTCCTTGCCGACGCGCTCGAACAGCTCGACGCCCAGCTCGGCCTCGAGCTTCTTCACCTGCTGGTGCACGGCGGGCTGGGTGATCGGATAGGGGAAGGCGCGCGCGGCCCGCGCGTAGCCGCCGGCCTTGGCCACCCAGTAGAAACCCTCGAGCCTCTGGAGCTGGACCATCCCGGGGGAACGGAGCGTGCGGGCCGCGCCTCAGACGCGCACGGGCCGCCCGATCTTGGCGGAGACCAACTCGCCCAGGCGCTCGTAGAGCGGATGCCCGTCGCGATCGGCGATCCACGCGCCGCGGCGTTCGTCCCAGTCGTAGTGCCACGCCCTCGCCCCGGCGGCGAGCCACATCTGGTTTGCCCCGGCCTGGCGGTTGAGCACATAGCGCTCGCCGCCGGGGAACTCGAGGGTCACCACGCCGTCGGCGGTGGAGAAGTCCACCTCGTCGGGGTCGAACCCCTCCAGCCAGCGCGCCACCTGTTCCAGGCAGCGGTCGGCTTCACGCAGGTACTCTTGGCGATCCATGGCGCCGTCGCCCAAGGGACGGCGCCGCAGATGCTAGCAGTCGGAAGGGCGGCCCGTCAGCGAAGCAGCGCGCACCACAACTCGCCGATCTGCGCCCCCATGCGCATGAAGGTCTCGAGCTCGCCCCCCTTGCGCATGTAGCCGTTCGCGCCGAGCGCGGCGGTCTCGAGCCTGTCGGAGGCCGATTCGGATCCGGTCAGGACGATCACCGGCACGTTCCGCAGGGACGGCGCCTCGCGGATCAGGCCGAGCAGCTCCTTGCCGCTCCGGCCGGGCAGGGACAGGTCGAGCAGCACCAGGTCGGGCACCCGCTCGGAGCGGATCCGGCCGAGCACGAAGGCCGCGGCTTCGTCGCCGTCGGAGATCACGTCGAAGCTGGCGCGAATGCCGGCCTGTTCCAGGGCGAGCCGGATCAGCAGGGCGTCGCCGGGGTTGTCCTCGATCAAGAGGACCCGGATCGGCCG
>DATKBQ010000088.1:0-20641 GCA_035546375.1 Planctomycetota bacterium
TCGTCACCGGCGACCTGATGGTGGAGGTGCTCTCGGAGGGCGTGCACTCCGGCGACGCGAGCGGCATCGTGCCCTCGAGCTTCCGCGTCCTGCGCGCGCTGCTCTCGCGGCTGGAGAACGAGGAGACCGGCGAGATCCGGCTGCGCGAGCTGCACGTGGAGGTGCCCGAGCAGCGCCTCGAGCAGGCGCGCAAGGTGGCGGACGTGCTCGGCAAGGACGTCTGGGCCAAGTTCCCGTTCGAGAAGGGCGTGCGGCCGCTCACGCCGGACCCGGTCGAGCTGGTGCTCAACCGCACTTGGCGGCCCGCGCTCTCGATCACCGGCGCGGAGGGGCTGCCCAAGCTGGCCGACGCCGGCAACGTGCTGCGCCCCAAGACCTCCGTGAAGGTCTCGCTGCGCGTCCCGCCGACCGGCGACGTCGCGCAGGCCTCCAAGCGCGTCAAGCAGCTCTTCGAGGCCGACCCGCCGTACGGCGCCAAGGTCACCTTCCGCGCCGACGAGCCCGGCAGCGGCTGGAACGCGCCGCCGATGAGCGACTGGCTCGTGGGCTCGGTCGAGGGCGCGTCGGAATCCTACTTCGGCAAGCCGGCGCTCTTCATGGGCGAGGGCGGCTCGATCCCCTTCATGGGGATGCTCGGCGCGCGCTTCCCCGAGGCGCAGTTCCTGATCACCGGCCTGCTCGGGCCCGGCTCGAACGCCCATGGCCCGAACGAGTTCCTGCACGTGCCGACCGGCAAGAGGCTGACCTCGTGCGTGGCGCGGGTGCTCGCGGATCACTATCGCCGCTGAGCGCTCACCATCCTAGGGGCTGGTCCGCGCCGACGCCGGGTCCGTACACGATCGCGTTCGCGAGCAGCCGCGCCGTCGCCGCGTTGTAGCCGCGGAAGCCGGGCTGCGCCGCGAAGAGGATCACCTGGCCGCGGCCGAGGCGCTCGACGGTCAGGTACGCGCTCTCCGCCAAGCGCTGGCGGGCCTCGGGCCAGAGCAGGCCGCCGATGCGCAACTCCGCGGCGGGAGCCAAGCGCACGGGCGTGCGCACCGGGCGGCGCGAGAGCAGGACCTGGGAGCCGTCGAAGAAGACCGGCATCTCGTCCCCACAGCCGGCGGTGATCCACTCCGCCGTGTTCACGAGGCCACGAAGGTAGACGCCTTGCGGCGCGAAGAGCTGCAGCCACTCGTCGTGGCGCTTGGCGTCGGGGTCGACGTCCTTCGACGGCTTGGGCTTTTCCTTCTCGTTCTCGCCCGCATCCGCGGGCTCGGCAGGCGGGTTCCAGATCGCTTCCGGATCGATCGAGACCTCGCCGGCGGCGCGCTCGCGGCGAGCGGCGAAGAGGTACTCGTCGAGCTCGTCGAGCACGTCCTGGCGCCGGCGCACCGAGGAAAGCCCGAGCTTCTCGTCGGCGATCACGGTGGCCGAGCCCGCCATGGCGATCAGCGTGCCTCCCGCGCGCACCCAGCTCTTGAGGTCCTCAGCGGCCGGCTCCAGCAGCGAGCGCAGCCGGCCCGAGGCCGGCGGGATCACGATGACGTTGTACGGGCGCAGGTCGTAGCCGCCGAGCGCCTGCACGTCGACCAGCGAGGCGGGCAAGCGCAGCTCTCGGTCGACCTGGTGCCACACGTGGCCGAAGCTGTCGGTCCGCACCGGCGTGTTCGTCGCCAGCGCGACGCGCGGGCGGGCGAGCAGGTGGAAGTGCTGGCCGCCGAGGTCCGGCCCCGCGCCGGGCGAGCGGGCCGAGGTCGTCGCGAAGGCCTCGACGCCCGCGTCGCGGGCGGCCTGGGCCACCTTCTCGGCGGCGTCCGCGGCGTTCTCGTGGCGGCGCACGAGCAGGCTGCCGCTCGCGAAGGCACGGCCGGCGCTCTCGAAGCCTTCGTCGGCGAGATGGACGGCCAATCCCGACTCCATCGCCGCCGCCGCGAAACGCACCGAGCGGTCGTCGGCGCCGTCGACGATCCAGGCGTAGGGCGGCGCGTCGGTCTGCGGCGCGCGGATGCCGGCGGCGGGCTCCTCGGCCGTGGCGAGCGGCAGCTCTCCCTCGTTCAGCGGCGCCGCCGATCGGCACCAGTAGGCCTCGAGGTCGAGCGCCTGCGCCAGGCACCATGCGGTGACGTCGTAGATCTTCGAGCTTCCCTTGCGCTCCAGCTCGCGCCGCTCGTCCAAGAGCTCCGCCTCGCCGAAGCGCGGGTCGAACTCGAGGTAGGCGCGCGCGAGCGAGCTCATCGGCTGCGCGGGCAGGATCACGTAGGCTTCGCCGGCCAGCTCGACGGACTCGTGCACTCCGAGCCGCGCGTCCTGCGCGTCGGTGAGGACCAGCCCGCCGCTCGCGGCGCGGACCTCGATGCCCTGGGCGGACAAAGTCTCGAGCAGGTACCGCTCGCGAGCCGGATGGCGGCCGCGCGCGAGCACGAAGACGTCGCGCCCCTCCGGTTGCGGCTCGAGGTTGGCGCGGCGGTCGGCGAGGTAGTCGCGCAGGATCGCCTCGCGGTTCGCCGCCAGCGTCTGGAGGTTCGCCAGGCTCGACACCGCCTGGTGATGGACCGCCTCGCGGTAGGTGACGACCTCGCCCGAGGCGCGCCGCAGCGGCTGGCCGGCGTAGCGCGCCTGCTCGTAGAGGATGCCCACGGCGCCGGTGAACGCGCCCCAGGCGTCGGAGTAGCCCGGATACCACGACTCGAACCACTCGCGCGTGTAGTAGCTCCAGCCGTGGCGGTCGAAGGCCGCGGCCTGCTCGTTCGCGAAGGTCGCGTTCCAACGCTGGTTCTTGGCCGGAAGGTGGCGGTTGAGCGGCTCGCGCGCCGGTGAGAAGAGGAACGTGTCCTGCCCGCCCATCTCGTGGGCGTCCACGAAGAGCTGCGGGTGGAACGAGAGCACCGCCTTCCAGCGTCCGCGGGTCTCGGGCGCGATGCCGGGCATCCAGTCGCGGTTCATGTCGAACAGGTAGTGGTTGCCGCGCCCGTAGGGCCAGCGGCCGCGCTGCAGGCTCGCGTCGTCGAGGTTGGGGACGTAGCCGGCACTCTGCTCGAGGATCGAGAGGATCCGCTCGCGCCCGTCGGGGTTCACCATCGGGTCGATCACGACCACGACCTGCTCGAGCAGTCCCTCGACCTCGGGCCCGCGGCCGGAGATCAGGTGCCAGGCGAGCGCGAGCCCGCCGTCGACGCCCGACATCTCGTCGCCGTGGATCGAGTAGCCGAGCCACGCGACCGCCGGCGTAGCGGCGAGGATGCGCTGCTCGTCGGCCGGATCGAGCCCGCGCGGGTCGGCGAGCTTGGCGAGGTCGGCGCGGATCGCGCTCAGCCGGCGGATGTTCTCCGGCGACCCGATGACGCCGTGCACCAGCTCGCGGCCCTCGTAGGTGAGCCCGTGCTCCTCGAGCACGACGCGCGGGCTCTGCTCGGACCAGGTGCGCCACAGCCGTAGCACCTCGGCGTGGTGCGCCGGCCGCGTCCCGACCGGCACGCCGAGCACCGACTCGGGCGCCGCGACCGCCGGATCGCGGCCGGTGCCCGGGAAGAGTTCCGCTTGGTACGCCTGGTTGCCCTCCCCGAAGCGGATCGGCTCGAAGCCGCGCGCGCCGGTGGGGGGAGCCTGCGCCGGTCCTTGGGGCTTGACGGCGGGGGCTTGCGGCTGGCTGGCCGCTTGCCCGGCTGGGCTCGAGCAGCCCAGGACGAGGGCCAGGGCCGCGGTCTGGAGCAGGGGTCTGGCGTTCGCTCGACGCATCCTTCGTTCGTCTCCGGCAGTGGAAGCCCGGAGTCTAGCGAGGCTGCAAGATCATCTCCGCGATGGTTCACTACTTTCCATGACCGCAGGCCTGCACGAGGCGTGCGAGCCTCCGGTCACGGAACGCGGTGACCGCGGAGACGAACTTACGGGCAGACGTAGAAGTCGAGCCCGTCCGAGAAGCCAGTGCCGCTCGGGCTGGGCAGGTCGCGGAACCAGGCCTCGGCGGAGATGCGCGAGCCGGCGGCGATCAGCGCGCCGGCCGTGGGGTGAGCAAGGAAGTCGGCCAGCGTGTAGGCGAAGCTTCCCGCGCACGGGCCGGAGCCGCCGGCGTTCTTGACCTTGAGGCGGTAGAAGGGCGACTTGAAGCACAGGTAGCCGCCCTGGAACGGCGCGTTGTTCGGGCCGCTCAGCGAGAAGAAGACCAGGCCGAAGACGCTGGGCTGGACCTGCGAGGCCTGGACCGTGAAGCCTGAGGGCGAGGACAGGCTCGGCGTGCCGCTCGCCGACATCGCCGGCACACATCCGCCGGAGGTGACCTTGGCCGTGCAGTAGTTCACGCCGACCGACTCGCCGCGCCAGAGGACCGCGTCCAAGGCGGGCAGGCCGTCGACCGACGTCCACTCGCCACCGGCGAACAGCGCGTACCCCTTCGCATCGGTGAACGAGTCGAGCGCGTGCACCTGCGGGCTGCCCGAGGAGTTGATCCCCGAACCGACGGGCTTCCAGCTCGCGCCGTCCCAGCGCGCGATGCGCTGCGCGGCCTGGGGACCGAAGGACGTGAACTGGCCGCCGGCATAGAGCTGGGACCCGCTGCCGTCGTCGTGCACGTGCAGCGCGGAAACCGCCGCGCTGGCTCCCGGACCGACCGGCGACCAAGCGGATCCGTTCCAGCGCGCGATGAACAACGCGGGCGAGCCGCCCGCGTTGTTGAAGACGCCGCCCACGTAGAGCTGGTCGCCGCTTCCGTCGTCGAACGCCGCCATCGCCAGCGCTTCGTTCGAGAGCCCCGCGCCGAGCGCGCTCCAACCCGTTCCGTCCCAGCGCGCGATCTTCGACGCCGGACTGCCGCCCGCGCTGTTGAAGAAGCCGCTCGCGTACAGGCTCGTCGGCAGCGGACCTCCGCCGTCGGAGTCCCACTCGGTCATCGAGTACACGTTGCTGGCGACTCCCGTGCCGAGCTTCTGCCAGATGGAGCCGTTCCAGGCCGCGATGTTGGCGGCCTGCGTGGTACCGACCGTCGTGAAGACCCCGGCGACGAAGAGCATGGGCGAGCCTCCCATGCCCGGCTTGGCGACCATCATGGCGTAGAGGGGGCCGCTCGAGCCGCCCCCGACCTCGGCCCAGCTCGTTCCGTCCCAGCGCGCTAGGCGCTTGGCCGGCGCGCCGCCGGCCATCGTGAACTCGCCCGCGATGTAGAGCTTCGCTCCGCCGCCGTCGTCGAAGAAGGCCATGGCGCGCACGAAGCCGTTGGTTCCTCCGCCGAGAGCACTCCAGCTCGAGCCGTTCCAGCAGGCGACGTTGTTGACGGTGACGCCGCTCGCGGTCGCGAACGCGCCGCCGGCGTACAGCTTGTCCCCCGTGCCGTCGTCGTGGACGACCGAGCAGAAGACCCGGGAGCCGGAGGAAGTGAATCCAGGTGTGCCGATCTCAGGATCCCACTGGCCGCACTGGGCGGCGGCGGGAAGGAGCAGGACCGGGAACAGGGCGAAGGCGGCCAGGGCGGGGGCGATCGAGCGGAGTCGCATGGCAGGTTCCTCGATGGGGGCCTGCACGTACCCGACGGAATGCCCGCGGCGAGCCGACACAGTTTCTCCGGATTCCGTCCACGGGCACGCCACGCCGCTTCAGGCGGGCAGCCCACGGATCAGCTCCCCTCCCTGCCGTGCCTCGGGCAGGTGCGAGTCCTTGGGGATCGACTGGAACGCGCCGGGCTACCCGGATCAACGACCCGGCGGGGCCTGCAGGAACGGCACGAACGGCGTCGCGCCGATCTCCGGGAAGTCGTGGGGGATGATCCGCGGGTCGCGGTCGAAGGCCCACACGCGGCGGTGGCCGGGCGAGCCGGCGTTGGTGATGTCGATCGCGAGCGGGTTGCCGCTCGTCCAGCCGGGGAGCGCGCGCACGGCGTCGAGGAGCGGCACGAGATCGGGGGTTGGGTGCCACTCGAGGTAGTGCCAGACGCCCGTCACCTGCCAGGGGACGAACAGGGCCGTCTTCGGGCGCGAGAACGGCAGGCTGCCGGGCGCGTAGCTCGGCGGCGCGAGCAGGCGCTCGGCCCACAGGCGCAGGTCGAGTGGATTCGTGTACGTGCCGTCGGTCGGCATCCACACGTGCGCGCGGTCGAGCACGGCCTGGGCGGGGATCCTCAGGTCGGGGAATCGGAAGCCGTCGACTTGGTTCGAGTTGGTGAAGCCCAGGTGGACCTCGTTGCAGCCCGTGCAACTGTCCGCGTCGTCGTTGCCGCCGGCCAGCTCGCGCTCGATCGCCATCTCCGCGGCGGCGAGCGTGAACTCGGCCTCGAGCTTCGCGAAGCGGTGCTTGCGGTAGCGCCGGAACTCGTAGGGCGTGCCCGGGAGGGTCAGGTAGCCGGCGCGGTCGAAGGAGACGATCGCGCGCCAGCCCTGCGAGCCTGCGTCGTCGATGAGAAAGGCCATGGCGTTGCCGCTCTGCCAGAGCGGCCGCGCCAGGATCTCGAGCACGATCGCCGTCACGTCCGGCGTCGTCACCCAGCCCGCCGTGCCCCACGCGCCGGCGACTGCGAAGGGGACCGCCGCGGCCGTCGCCGGGCGTGCGAGCGGCATCGAGCCGGCCTCGAAGGGCTGCGCGTCGTCGCTCGCCTCGCCGCGGATCGAGAGCGCGAGGTCGGGGCCGAGCGGATCCACCGCCGGCAGCACCAGCCGCGCGGCGAGCACCTGCGCCGTCGCCGGCAGGTAGACGTCGCGGAAGCGGAGCCCGGCGACGTAGCGCGGCGCTCCGGGGGCCGCCGCGGTGCGCCCGAGGCGCACGTCCGGCTGCGCGTTGCCGTGCGCGGTCGCCGTGGGGTCGTCGGTGTCGGTCGCGTCGTTCGCGCGCTCGTTCACCACCCGCCGCAGCGTGTACGGGCCGTCCGCGCCGAGCATGAAGTCGACCTCGAGCCGCGCGATCCGGTGCGGTGGGATGATCGCGTACTGCTCGAGGCCCTGGATCGTCGCCGCGATCGCCGCCGGGTCCGTCGTGCCCCACCAGTTGTGCTGGAGCCCGACGGCGGTCTTCTGCTCGTTGCGCACGTTGTACGGCGCACCGCCGAGCAGGATCGAGCTCTCGACCACGCGCAGCGGCCCCTGGATCTCCAGCTCCTTGGATGCCCCGAAGCGCAGGTTGCCCTTGGCGTTGTCCTCGATCCTGCAGTGGCTCAGCGTCACCTCGTGGGTGTCGACGATCGAGAGCCCGACTCCCGTGCTCTGCTGCACCAGGTTCTCCACGAATACGTGGTCGCGCGAGTCCTGGTTCAAGAGCGAGAACGTGCCGCGCCGCAGCTCGACTCCGACCTGGTTGGCGCGGATCAGGTTGTCCTCGTAGCGCGCGTGCTGGACGCTCTCGTTCGAGATCCCCGCGAACGCGTTGCCCTCGATGAGGTTGCCGCGCACGAGCACGTTGCGCGAGTAGCCGAGCCAGAACCCGTACCGCCCGCAGGCGGCGGCGACGTTCTCGCGGAACACGTTCTCCTCGGTGAAGGTCGCTTCCAGCCCGATGTGCTTGGCGAAGCTGCAGTCGTTGCGCACGTAGACGTTCCGGTCCGCGCCCCAGTGGGTCGCGCCCTCCTGCGCCGCGGAGAAGACCCCGTCGCCGGAGTTGCGCAGCGAGTTGTCGAAGACCTGGTTGTCGTTCGAGTCCTTGATCAGGAGCAGCGCCGCCGTGTCGCAGCCGTCCTGCTGCACCTGCTTGCACCAGGTCGAGACCTTGTTGAAGCAGTCGTCGGCGTAGTTCTGCGCGATCAGGTTGTCGCTCGAGCGCCGCACGTGGATGCCCCAACCCTCGTTGCCCGAGCAGTTGTTGCCGACGATCTCCACGTGCGAGCAGCCGAAGAGGCCGATCCCGTTCTGCTGGTCGCTCGTGCGGCAGCCGCGCACCGCGGAGTAGCCGACGTTCACGAGCACGACCCCGTCGCCGATCTGGTCGGCCGCGAGCTGTCCGGGAAAGTCCGGCCACACGCTGAGGAAGTCCGCGCCGGTGTGGGTCACCGGCCGCTTGCGGTTGAACGAGAGCACCGAGTCCTGCACCAGGTGTCCCATGCCGTTCTGCAAGAGGACCGCCGCGCGGAAGCCCTCGATCCGACCCTGGGTGATCGTCACGCCGTCCACGCCGTCGGCGAGGATGCCCCAGCCCTTCATCAGCGTGCTCTTCAGCGTCACGCCCTCGAGGTCGACGTGCACGCCCGAGGCCTTGATGCGCAGCACGCCGTCCTCGGCCGCGTCGTCGATCAGGTACGTGCCGGGACAGATCTTGACGTCGGAGTAGACGTCCATGTCCGAGACGAGCGGCACGCAGCCGTCGGACTGCGCGCGGGCCGCGGTCGCGGAGGCGGCGATGAGCAGCGAGACGAGAAGGCCGGCTCCGGGCTTGCGCTGATCCATCCTTTCACCTCCCACGCGGTGCGTGCGCGAGGCCCAGGATAGCTCCGCTCGCCGATCCGTGGGCTCCGCGGCGCGCGCGCCCGCCGAGGCGCGGCCGGAGCCGAGGACGGAACCCTCCCTGCCGCGTCCTACAATGGCCGCGCCGCCGATGCGCGGGGCCCTTAGCTCAGTGGTGAGAGCAGGCGACTCATAATCGCTTGGTCGCAGGTTCGAATCCTGCAGGGCCCACCCCGCGCCCCGCGCGGCGCTCGCTCGGCGGCGGTGCTCGAGCTCGAGATCGGCGCGCGTCACCCGCGCGGGTGATACTGCGGCGAGCGCGCGCGCGCGCAAGGCGAGGTTCGTCAGGACCAGCGAGGCAAGGCCAAGAGCCGGCCCGAGTTCCCCTGGACCTGCCAACTCTGAGGGCGAATCCCGGGGGCACGGGAGTGCGGGCGGGCAGGACCGCCCACGGGTTCCCCCTAGCCGGGGGTCGAGCCGGCGTTAGGATCGTGGGGCTAGCCGTTCCCCATCAGCCCCAAGGATCCCTCTCCATGCGCTCGATCCCGTTCGCCCTCGCGGCGCTGTGCCTGTTCCCTGTCCTCGCCGGCGCCCAGACCCTCCAGCACGTGCGGCTCGACACCCCCTCCGCGCCGGGCCTGGCGCTCGAGCTCGAGGCCGCGGGCTTCGACGTGATCGAAGGCAGCGTGGGCCGCGGCTCCCTCGAGCTGGTGGTCTCCGACGAGAGCCTGCGGCTCCTGCGCGCGCGCGGGCTGGAGCCGGTGCTGATCGCCGTCGGCAAACCGTTCAAGGAGATCCAGGCCGAGGCGCAGCGCGCCGCACTGGCCGCCGCCCCCGAGTCGCCGGTGCCCCCCGGCTACCTCACGCTCAGCGAGATCATGACCGAGCTGTACCTGACGGAGTCGACCTACCCCGCGATCGCCAAGGTGGTCGACCTGACGGCGAAGTACGGCACGCCCCCGACCTTCGAAGGGCGCCACGTCTACGCGTTGAAGATCTCCGACAACGTCGCGCAGGACGAGGACGAGCCGAACTTCCTCATGGTGGCCGAGCACCACGCGCGCGAGATCAACACGCCCGTGGTCGCCCTCGACGCGATCGAGCGCTTCACGACCCAGTACGGGGTCGATCCGACGATCACGAGCCTGGTGGACGCCCACGAGATCTGGATCGCGCCGCTGTGGAACCCCGACGGCTACGAGTACGTGTTCAACGTGAACAACTTCTGGCGCAAGAACCGGCGGGTCTTCGCCACCGGCACCGGCGTCGACCTCAACCGCAACTACCCGTTCGGCTGGACGTCGGGCTGCGCGGGCAGCACTTCGGTCGGCAGCGACACCTACAAGGGGCCCAGCGCGGGTTCCGAGGCCGAGACGCTGACGATGCTGGCCTTCCAAGCCGACCGCAGCTTCGCGCGCGTCATCGACTTCCACTCCTACGGCAGCGAGGTGCTGTGGGGCTACATGTGCTGGACGCACCCCTGGGCGGCCTTCCTGAAGTCGGAGGCGGCCGCGCTCTCGACCGCGCAGGGCTACCTCGGCAAGGAGCGGCCGCCGTCGGCCCACGGCGAGGAGTACCAGGATCCGCTGGCCTTCCAGGGCAGCTTCGCGTTCCTGACCGAGATCGGCACGGCCTTCCAGCCGAGCTACCAGAGCGCGCAGGCCGAGGCGGCGAAGCTGTGGCCCGGAACGCTCTGGCTCTTGCAGCGCCCGGCGTCCCTCTCGGGCCACGTCACGGATTCCTGCACCGGCGCGCCCGTCGCCGCGGACATCTCCTACGTGGGAGCCAACTTCACCAACAACGAGAAGAACTCGAGCTTCATGCCCTACGGCCGCTACCACGCCTTCCTGCCGCCGGGCAACGTGACGGTCGAGTTCTCGGCCCCGGGCTACGTGAAGCAGAGCTTCAACGTGAACGTCACCGCGACCAGCGCCCAGGTGCTCGAGGTTTCGCTCGTCTCGGCGCCGCTCGCCTACTGCACGGCAAAGCTCAACTCGGCCCTGTGCTTGCCGACCATCGGCTCCACCGGCTCGCCCAGCGCGAGCGCGGGCAGCGGCTTCTCGATCAGCGCGGCGAACGTGCTCGACAACAAGAACGGCCTGCTCTTCTACAGCAAGGCGGGCGCCAACGCGCTGCCCTTCCAGGGCGGCTGGCTGTGCGTGAAGTCCCCGCAGACGCGCACCGCCGTGCAGAGCTCGCTGGGTAGCCCTCCCTGCAACGGCAGCTTCAGCTTCGACTTCAACGCCTGGATCGCGAGCGGCGCGGACCCGGGCTTGGTCGCGGGAGCCCAGGTGTGGGCGCAGTACTGGAGCCGCGACCCCGGCTTCGCGCCGCCGGACAACACCAGCTTGACTGACGCGTTGCAGTTCACGATCTGCCCGTAGGGCTCCCATGCGGCTCCCCGCGAACCGGCGCAACGGCGGTGTGCTGCCCGCCCTCGCCGTCCTTCTCCTCTGGAGCTCCACCGCCTCCGCGCAGCACCTGACCCACGTGCGCCTGCGCTCGGGCGATGCGCCGGCCTTGGCGCAGCGCCTCGAGCAGGAGGGCTTCGACGTCCTCGAGGGATCGGTGGGGCCGGGGGCGCTCGAGCTGGTCGTCTCGCGCGCGAGCCGCGAGCGGCTCGAGGAGCGCGGCTTCGCGTTGGAGCTGATCGCCGAGGGCCGCCCCTTCTCGGAGATCCAGCGCGAGCGGGCGCTGCGTGAGGGCGGACCGGAAGGGGTGCCGCCCGGCTACCTCACGCTGGCCGAGATCCTGACCGAGATGTCCCAGGTCGCATCCACCCACCCCGCGATCGCGCAGGTGGTCGACGTCACCGCCGCCTTCGGCGGGCCCCCGACGTGGGACGGGCACCCGATCGTCGGGATGAAGATCTCCGACAACGTGGCCGCGGACGAGGACGAGCCCTCGTTCCTGGTCGTGAGCGACCACCACGCGCGCGAGATCGTCACCCCGGTGATCGCACTCCACGCGATCGACCAGCTCACCGCCGGCTACGGGAGCGATCCCGCCATCACGGCGGCGGTCGACGGCTACGAGATCTGGGTCGTGCCGGTCTGGAACCCGGACGGCTACGTGTACGTCTTCGATTTCGATAACCTGTGGCGCAAGAACCGCCGCGACAACGGCAACGGCACCTTCGGCGTCGACCTGAACCGCAACTACCCGTTCGGCTGGTCGTCGGCCTGTTCGGGCAGCAAGCAGCCGAGCAGCGACACCTACGGCGGCCCGAGTGCGGCCTCGGAGCCGGAGACGCAGACCATGCTCGCCTTCGGCACCGCGCGGCGCTTCGCGAAGCTGCACGACTACCACTCCTACGCCTCGGAGGTGCGCTACGGCTACGGATGCTGGACGCATCCCTGGAACTCGTTCCTGAACTCGGAGGCGGTCCTGCTCTCGCAAGCCGGCGGCTACGGCGGTTCCACGGCCAGCTCGTGCTGCACGGCCGGCAACATCCACTGGCACTCGGCGAATTTCGGCACGCACGCCTTCCTGTGGGAGACGCACACCCAGTTCCAGCCCAGCTACCAGAGCGCCCAGGCCGAGGCCGCCAAGCTCTGGCCGGGGATCCTGGCCATGCTGCAGCGCCCGATCCCGCTGTCGGGTCACGTCCTCGACGCGTGCAGCGGCGAGCCGCTGGAGGCGACGATCAGCTACCTAGGCGTCGCTTTCCAGAACGGCGAGACGAACGGGAGCGGGGGTCCCTACGGCCGCTATCAGGCGTTCCTGCCGCCGGGCAGCTACACGGTGCGCTTCTCGGCGCAGGGCTACGCCTACCAGGACCACGCCGTGCTGGTCGGCTCGTCGACGGCGCAGGTGCTGGACGTGGCGCTGACGCCGCTCGCGCCGGCGGCGCTGTACTGCACGGCCAAGACCAACTCGGCAGGTTGCACGCCGGCGATGGCGTTCGCCGGCGTGCCGAGCGCCAGCGCGCCCAGCGGCTTCACGCTCGGCGCCTCCGACGTGCTCGAGGGGAAGCCCGGGGTCCTCTTCTACGGCCTCACCGGTCCTGCGGCCGTTCCGTTCCAGGGCGGCTGGCTGTGCGTGCAGTCGCCGCACGTGCGAACGCCGGTGCAGCTCGCGTCGGGCAGTCCGCCCTGCGGCGGCAGCTACGGCTTCGACTTCAACGCCTGGATCGCGAGCGGCGCCGACCCCGCGCTGGTGGCCGGCGCGCAGGTTTGGGCCCAGTACTGGAGCCGCGATCCGGGCTACGCGCCGCCGGCGAACACGGGGCTGACGGACGCCGTGCAGTTCGCGGTCTGCCCGTGAATGACCGAACCAGGTTCGCCAACTGCAATCGGCAGCCTGCCCGGCCGCGAAGCGGCCGCCAGGGCTGCCGATTGCAGTGGGCGCACCTGGTTCGGTAATTCACGCTGGTTCGGCAGTTCACGGGCGGACCGGGGCCATTGATCCCGGGGAGCGAAAGCAGCAGACTCCCGCCGCTCGCTCGAAAGGACGGCCCTCGAACCCATGTCCGCCCCCCTCGGGGCCGCCGCGCCGAGCCCGGTCGTGCTCTGCCTGACCGACGCGCCCGCCGCGGCGGCGCAGGAGGCGGCGAGCCTCGGCGTCCAGCTCGGCCTCTGGACGCTGATCCCCTTCGTCGCGATCCTGCTCGCGATCGCCGTGCTGCCGCTGGTCGCAGGCCACTGGTGGGAGAAGAACGGCAACAAGGCGATCGTCTCGGCGCTCCTCGCGGTGCCGGTGGCGGCCTACCTGATCATCTACAACGGCCACGCGGGCTTCGAGGTGCTGCTCGAGAAGCTCGAGGAGTACGCGGCGTTCATCGTGCTGCTCGGATCGCTCTTCGTGATCACCGGCGGGATCTGGGTGCGCGGCTCGCTCTCGGGCACGCCGCTGGTGAACACCTGCCTGATGGGCCTGGGGGCGGTGCTCGCCAACCTGATCGGCACCACGGGCGCGTCGGTGCTCCTGATCCGCCCCCTCCTGCGGGCGAACGCGCCGCGCCAGAGGAAGGTCCACATCGTGATCTTCTTCATCTTCGTGGTCTCGAACTGCGGCGGTCTCTTGACCCCCTTGGGGGACCCGCCGCTGTTCCTGGGCTACCTGAAAGGGGTGCCCTTCGAGTGGACGCTCGGGCTGTGGCCCCAGTGGCTCTTGGTCAACGTGCTCCTGCTCGCGCTGTTCAACGTCTGGGACCAGGTCGTGCTCGCGCGCGAGGAGCGCGAGCGCCCGGGGTCGCAGCTCGAGGAGGTGCAGGAGCACGTGCCGCTGCGGATGCAGGGCACCCTCAACTTCGTCTTCCTGCTCGGGATCGTGGCGACGATCTTCTCCGCGGGGCGCGGGCTCTTCCACGGCGGCGAGCCCTGGCCCTTCGGGATCCAGGAGGGGATCATGGCCGCGCTCGCGCTCGCCGCCTATGCGGCCACCTCGTCCGAGAACCGCGCCGGCAACCGCTTCACCTTCGGCCCGATCGTCGAGGTCGCGGTCTTGTTCGCGGGGATCTTCATCACCATGGCGCCGGCGCTCCTGATCCTCAACGCGTGGGGGCAGGGCGAGCGCGAGGTGCTCGGCGCGGGCTTCGGGCTGCGCGAGCCCTGGCAGTTCTTCTGGGGCACGGGCCTGCTCTCGAGCTTCCTCGACAACGCGCCCACGTACCTGACCTTCGCGGCGACGGCCAGCGGCCTGGAGGGAGTGCCCGTCGAGGGGCGCTACCTCGCGAGCCTGCTGACCAAGGGACCGGAGGCGGTGAAGCTGCTCGCCGCCATCTCCTGCGGCGCGGTCCTCATGGGAGCGAACACTTACATCGGGAACGGCCCGAACTTCATGGTCAAGGCGATCGCCGAGGAGAATGGCGTGCGCATGCCGGGCTTCTTCAGCTACATGGCCTACTCGACCCTGGTCCTGATTCCGCTGTTCGTCCTCGTCTCCTGGATCTTCTTCCAGTGACGCCGGCGCCGCTCGACGCGCCCGCCCAGGCGCCGCGGCGTCCCAACGCGCTGCGGCGGCTGTACGCGTGGGTGCTCTCCTGGGCCGAGACCCCGTACGGCACCGGCGCCCTGGCCGGGATCTCGTTCGCGGAGAGCTCGTTCTTCCCGATCCCGCCGGACGTGCTGCAGATCGCGCTCTCGGTCGCGAAGCCGCGGCGCTCCTTCTTCTACGCGGCCGTCTCCACCCTCGCCTCGGTGGCCGGCGGGCTGCTCGGATGGGTCATCGGGCAGCTCTTCTGGGAGTCGACCTCGGGCTTCTTCTTCGACTACGTGCCCGGCTTCACGCGCGCGCGCTTCGGCCATGTGCAGGAGCTCTACCTGGGCCACGCCTTCCTGGCGATCTTCTCCGCTGCGTTCACGCCGATCCCCTACAAGGTCTTCACGATCGCGGCGGGGGTCTTCGGAGTGCCACTCCCCGTCCTGATCTTCGCCTCGCTCCTGGGGCGCGGGACGCGCTTCTTCGCGGTCGGAGCCTGCATCTACTTCATGGGCCCGCGCGTCAAGGACCTGCTCGACCGCTACTTCGAGTGGGCCACGCTGGCGCTGCTCGCGCTCGCCATCGCCGGGTTCGTGGCGATCAAGTTCCTGCTCTGAGCGAGGGACGGCGCCTTCCCGCGTGACTGGCGAGAACCTGCTCTGGGCCGTCTTCGCCGTCCTGGTCGCGGGGATCCTCGCCCTGGACCTGGGGGTCTTCCACCGCCAAGCGCACGCGGTGCGCATGAAGGAGGCGCTGATCTGGAGCGCGGTGTGGATCGTGCTCGCGCTCCTGTTCAACCTGGCGATCCTGATCTGGCTCGAGGACGGCCGCCGGCGGGCGCTGGAGTTCCTGACCTGCTACCTGACCGAGAAGGCGCTCAGCGTCGACAACATCTTCGTCTTCCTGGTCATCTTCCGCTACTTCGGCGTGCCCGACGAGAGCCAGCACCGCGTGCTCTTCTGGGGCATCCTCGGCGCGCTGGCGATGCGCGGCGCGTTCATCTGGCTGGGCGTGGAGCTGATCGAGCGCTTCGAGTGGACCACCTGGTTGCTCGGACTGTTCCTCCTGGTCACGGCGGTGAAGCTGGCGCGCGAGGCCGAGCACGAAGTGCATCCCGAGCGCAACCCGCTCCTGCGCGCCTGCCGCCGGCTGGTCCCGGTCACCTCCGAGTTCGTCGGCCAGCGCTTCCTCGTGCGGCAGGGCGGGCGCACGTACGCCACGCCGCTGCTCTTCGCGCTCTTGGTGGTCGAGACCACCGACGTGCTCTTCGCGGTCGACTCGGTCCCGGCGGCCATCGCGATCACCTCCGATCGCTTCATCCTGTACACCTCGAACGTGCTCGCGGTGCTCGGGCTGCGCGCGCTCTACTTCGCGATCGCCGGCGCGATGCTCACCCTGCGCTACCTGCACGTCGGGCTGGCCGCCGTCCTGGCCTTCGTCGGCCTCAAGATGCTGATCGCGCCGCTGTGGCACGTGCCGATCGGCCTCTCGCTCGGCGTGATCGCCGGGATCCTGGCGATCTCGGTGATCGCCTCCCTCGCGCGCGGGCGCAAGCCGCCTCCGTCTTGACCGTCCGAGCGGCCACGCCTAGCATCGCCGCGAGCCGCATGGCCGAGAGCCGCAAGCACGGGCCGGTGGCCTTCACTCCGACATCCTTGCCGATCACCGCCGAGGCCGAGCTGCCGGCCGGTCCACGCGCATGACGATCGTCTGCGGGACCGATTTCTCGGCCGCGTCGAGCGGCGCGGTGCGCGCGGCGGCCGTCTTGGCGAAGCGTTTCGACGTGCCGCTGGTGCTCGCGCACGCGCGCGAGGAGGCGGTGCCCGACGCCCGGGCGCGTTTGGCCGAGCAGGAAGGTACGTTGCGCAGCGCAGGGATCGAGGCGCGCGCCGAGCTCGTCGAGGGTCCGGCGGACGAGACCTTGGCGCGCGAGGCCCAGCGGCTGGCGTCTTCGATCCTGGTCGTCGCCGGCACGGGGCGCGGCGGGGCCGAGGATTCGCGCCTGGGGCACGTCGCCGACCGGACGGCGCAGCTCTCGCCCGTGCCGCTCTTGCTCGTGCGCGACCCGCGGCCCTTCGAGGCATGGGGAGACGCTCCAGGTGGGCGCGCGCTCGAGGTGCTGGTGGGCTACGAGCCGTCGGAGACGGCGGACGCGGCGCTGCGCTGGGCGCACGAGCAGCTCCCGCGCGCGGGTCCCTGCAACACGCACGCGGCGCACGTGTATTGGCCGCCGGAGCAGCACGGGCGGCTGAAGCTCGCCGGCCCGCTGCACGGAGTCCCGGTGCCGCCCGAGATCGAGGGCGCGCTGGGCGGCGAGCTACGCGCGCGCATGCACAGGACGGCCGGTCGCGAGGTCCCGCTCCTCCTGGAGGGCAGCTTGGGCCGCAGGGCCGACCACCTGGTGGCGATGGCGCAGGCCGCGAGCTGCGATCTGCTGGTCGTCGGCACGCACCAGCGCTCGGGCCTGCAGCGTCTCTGGCACGGATCGGTCTCGTACCACGTGCTGCGACTCGCACCGATGAACGTCGCCTGCGTGCCCGCTTCGGCCGATGCCGGCGAGACGCGATGAGCAGCCTGGCGCTGCTCGCGCTGGGCTTCCTCGCGCTGCTCGTCGTCGGCTACCGCGTGTACGGGCGCTTCGTCGCGCGCCAGTTCGCGCTCGACGACTCCCGCGCCACCCCGGCGCGCGAGCTCGAGGACGGCGTCGACTACGTGCCCACGCGCCGCGGCTACCTCTTCGCCCAACACTTCTCCGCCATCGCCGCGGCCGGGCCGATCGCCGGGCCGATCCTGGCCTGCATGGAGTTCGGCTGGCTCCCGTGCCTGTTGTGGATCGGGCTGGGGGTGGTCTTCATCGGCGCGGTGCACGACTTCTCGAGCCTGGCCGCCTCGCTGCGCCACGGCGGTCGCTCGGTGGCCGAGATCGCGCGCGAGCACCTCGGCCGGCCGGCCGGCCGCGCGATGATGGGCTTCATCTGGATCGCGCTGGTCTACGTGATCATCGCCTTCGCCGACATCACCGCGGGCACGTTCCGCTCGGGGACCGAGGAGCTGCGCGAGCTGGGCGCGGGCTTCAACCCGGGCGGCGCCGTCGCGGCGGCCAGCGCGATGTACCTCGCGCTCTCCGTGGTGATGGGCCTCGTGCAGCGCTGGCTGAAGCCGCCGCTCTGGCTCGTGACGGCGATCTTCGTGCCGGCCACGTTCGGCGTCGCCTGGCTCGGGACGCGCGTCTCGGGGCTCCTGATCCTCGACCACGGGACCTGGGCGCTCTTGATCCTGGGCTACTGCGCCCTGGCGTCGGTGGTGCCGGTCTGGGCGCTGCTCCAGCCGCGCGGCTACCTCGGCGGCTTCGTGCTCTACAGCGCGCTCGCGTTGGGGGTCATCGGCGTCCTTTTCGGCGGCTACGAGATCGAGCAGCCGGCGTTCAAGGGCTGGACCGGGGCGGCGACCGGGAGCCTGCTCTTCCCGTTCCTGTTCGTGACCATCGCCTGCGGCGCGTGCTCGGGGTTCCACGGCTTGGTGTGCTCGGGCACGACCTCCAAGCAGGTCGCCCGCGAGTCGGACGCGCGGTTGATCGGTTACGGCGGGATGCTGGCGGAGGGCTTCGTCGCCCTGATCGCCCTGGTCACGATCATGATCGCAACGCAGGGCGACCTCGTCGGTGCCGACGGCCGGGCGCTCGGCCCCGGCACGATCTACGGCAACGGCATCGGCCGCTTCCTGCCGCTCCTGATCGGCGAGGAGCGCTTCGCCTTCGCCGTGACCTTCGGCGCCATGGCTTTCTCGACCTTCGTGTTCGACACGCTCGACGTTTGCACGCGTCTGGGCCGCTACATGATCCAGGAGCTGTGCGGCTGGCGCACGCGGACCGGGGCCTGGGCCGGCACGCTGATCACGATCGCCCTGCCGGTCGTGGTCCTCTCCGCGGGCGGGGCCGGGTCGTGGAAGATGTTCTGGATCCTCTTCGGCGCGTCGAACCAGCTGCTCGCCGCGCTGACCCTGATGGCGATCACGGTGTGGCTGCGGCGCACCGGGCGGCGCAGCGCCTTCGTGCTCCTGCCGATGCTCTTCGTGCTCGGCATCACGCTCTGGGCGCTCGGAATGCTCCTGGTCGCCGACCTGCGCGCGGCTGAGGGGTTCGACGTGCACCTGGCAAACGGCCTGGCCGCAAGCGTGCTGGTCCTGCTCGCGCTGTTCGTCGCCTTCCAGGCGCTCCTGCGCGGTCGCGCCGCCGTTCCGATGATGGAGCTTCCGCTGGAGCCCCGCGTCTGAGCTTGGCCACGCAAGTCGGCGTCGCCGGTTCGGTGGTTGCCTACAGGGACGATTCCCAGCGCCCCCGTTCTTCGTCACACGAGCGCCGTCGCCTTCGCGCGCAGGGCCGGCGGCAGGCGGCGATCGAGGATCTCGAGCACCTCCTCGCGCCGGTAGCGCGCCGAGAAGTGCGTGAAGAGCACGGCCTCGTTCTCGAAGAGCTCCGCGCGCTCGACCACCTCGTCGAGGTGCACGTGGCCCTTGGCGCGGCACTCCTCGACCGAGACGCGCTCGTCCAGGAAGGTGACCTCGAGGATCAAGAGCCGGGCGCGGCGCACGACCTCCTCGCGCTCGAGGATCTCGATCCGGGTGTCGCCGGTGAAGGCGATCTCCGGCGTCTCGACCTCGACCGTCACCTCCTCGCCGAGCTCGGTGCGCCGGCGGCGGATCTCCTCCTCCGCGAGCCCGGCCAGGTCGGGGCGCAGCTTGCGCCGCCGGCTCCACAGGGCGTAGCCCTGGCAGGGCACAACGTGCGGCGAGCGGAACGGGCGCGCCAGGAGCCCGCGTCCGAGGTCGAGCTGCTCGCCCGGTCCGAGCGCGACCCGCCGGTGGGGGAGGTCCGATCGGTCGAGCTTGCGCCAGGCCGCGAACAGCTCCTCGAACGCCGCCTCGGTCTCGCGAGGCACGACGTAGGTGGGCAGCCCCAGGGCGCGCAGCGAGCGGGTCGCCGCGTGCCAGGCCACCCCGCCCATGTGGTCCATGTGGGCGTGGGTGAAGAGGATCGTCGGGCGCTGCACAACGGCGTCCGGGCAGCGGCCGATGTCGAAGGCGAGCTTCAGCTCGGGCAGGTCGATGCAGGTCTCGATCCCGCCGACGGAGAGCCCCTCGACTCGATGTCCCGCCAGACGAGGCATGGCAGGCCAGGGTACGGGCCTCGCGGGCGGGGCTCCACGCGGCCGCGGCCGGAACCCGGCGGTTCCGCCGGGGTTGATCGGGGGGTGGATCGGCTAACCTGACCCGCATGGCCGTAGCTCGGCCGCTCCTCGACCCTACAGGAGGATCGCCATGTCACGCGTTCTCGCGTTGGTTGTGCTCGTCGGCGTCGCCGACCAGAAACTCTCGACCCAGTACGCGCCCGAGCGCGCGTTCCGCGTGGAGGCCACGACCACGCTGAAGATGGAGACGACCGCATCGCGCTTCGAGCGCGACGGAGAGCCCGTCGATCGCGGTGGCCGTGGCGGCGGGGGCCGGGTCGAGATGAAGCGGCACGCGATCCACGTCGACCGGGTGCTCGCGGCCGAGGGAGAGCGCCCGACGAAGGTGCGCCGCTCCTTCGAGGAGGTGGAGGCCACCGCCTCGGTCAGCTTCGGCGGGGAGAGCCGCGAGCTGGAGAGCGACTGCCCGCTCTCCGGCACCGTGCTCGAGCTCACCGCCGATGGAGACGACGTCGACGTCGAAGCCGTCGAAGGTTCCCCGCCGGCGGAGGCGCTCGAGGGCCACCGACCGCGCCTCGCACTGGATGCGCTCCTGCCCGATGGCGAGGTGGCCGTGGGCAGGTCCTGGACGCTCGGCAACGACGCGATCCGGCGCGCGCTCGGCCTCGACGTGTCGAAGGCGCTCTTCCCGCCCCCCGCGCCTCCGGAGGACGGCGACGGTGGCGGTCGCGGCGGGCGCGGCGGCGGTCGCGGCATGCGCGGCGGCGGCGACGGCCGCCTGCTCGAGCAAGCCGAGTGGGAAGGCAAGGCCACGCTGGCGGCGCTCGACGACGAGCACGAGGGCCAAGCCTGCGCCCGCATCGAGATCGAGATCCGCGCCGAGGGCGAGCTGCCCGAGCCCCAGCTCGGCGGGTTCGGCGGCGGCCGCGGCGGTGCGTTCCAGCCCGAGGCCGGCGCGCTGGTCCTGCGCGAGAACACCTACGAGATCCGCCTCGAGGGCAAGCTCCTGTTCGCCCTCGAGACCCGCCTCCCCGTCCTGCTCGAGCTCGAGGGCCAGGCGCGCCACGAGTCGAAGACGGAGCGCACCGTGCGCGACAGCACGATCTACATGGAAACGACCCGCGAGGGCGCGCTCGAGCACCGCGTGACGCTCACGCGCCACGAAGAGTGATGAACCATCTCCGCGACAGTTCACCACTTTGT
>DATKBQ010000089.1:0-20042 GCA_035546375.1 Planctomycetota bacterium
GGAGATCCGCGGCTACCGCGGCGGCTACCTGCCGCTGTTGCGGCGCGAGATCGAGGACGGCCTGCGCGCGGGCTCGGTCAAGGTGGTCGTGACCACCAACGCCCTCGAGCTCGGGATCGACGTCGGGCGGCTCGACGTCGCCGTGCTGGTCGGCTACCCCGGGACCCAGGCCTCGTTCTGGCAGCGCGCGGGCCGCGTCGGCCGGCGCGGCAAGGCGAGCCTCGCGGTGCTCGTGGCGCGTTCCGACCCGCTGGACCAGTGGCTCGCGCACCACCCCGAGGAGCTCTTCGGCGCGCCGCGCGAGCGCCTGGGGCTCGATCCGGACAACCTGGTGATCCTCTCCGAGCAGCTCAAGTGCGCCGCCTTCGAGCTGCCCTTCCGCGAGGCCGAGCTCGAGCGCGGGGTGTTCGCGGGGACGCCCCACGCGGCCGGGATCCTCGACTTCCTCGCGGAGGAATCGCGGATCCTCTTGAAGCGCGGCGACACCTGGCACTGGATGGCCGACGCCTATCCGGCCCAGGACGTCTCGCTCGAGGGCGGCGGCCCGGACAACGTGCTCGTGCTCGACCTCGAGACGCGCAAGGCGATCGGCGAGATCGACCGCGGCGGCGCGCTGACCAGCGTGCACGAGGGCGCGATCTACCAGGTGGAGGGCGAGACCTGGATCGTCGAGCGCTTCGACTACGAGAACCGGCGCGCCTACGCGAAGCAGGTCGACAGCGACTACTTCACCGAGGCCGAGGTGGACGTGGACCTGCGCTTCCTGCGCCTGGAGCGCCGCGCGGCGCGGAAGCGCGCGGAAGCCGATCTCGAGGCCCAGGTCGAGGGCGCGGCCGAGGACTACTCGGTGTGGTCGGGCGAGGTGCACGTGACCACGCTCGCCACCCAGTACAAGAAGGTGCGCTTCTACACCCGCGAGAACGTCGGCGCGGAGGACATCCACCTGCCGCCGGAGGAGCTGGACACCCAGGCCTTCGTGCTGACGCTCTCGGAGGCAAGCGCGCAAGAGCTCGGCCTCGCCGACGGCGAGCGCGGGCTCGCCTGGGGACGGCTCGCCGTGCTCCTGCGCCGCGTCGCGCCGCTCTACCTGCGCTGCCAAGCCGCGGACCTCGGCCTCTCGGCCCAGGTGCGCTCGTCCCACTTCCGTCGGCCGGCGATCGTGCTCTACGACCGCACGCAAGGCGGAGTCGGGCTGGCCGAGCTGTGCTTCGACGCGCACCGCGAGGTGCTCGCCGCCGCCCGCGACGTCCTCGCCGGCTGCCCCTGCGCCCGCGGCTGCCCGGCCTGCATCGGCCCGCCCGAGAGCGCGGGCCTGCGCGGCAAGGAGCTGGCACTCGCGATCGCCGAGCACCTCTGCGCCGGCCGCGCGCCCGTGCCTGCCGCGGTGGAGGAGGCGTGAGGCGAGCCGTGGCCGCCAGCGAGCGGCGGACGCGTCCGAGCCCACCGCTCGCCTTCGGCGGCGCGCCGGAAGTGGCGTGTTCCAGCGTGCATGCGCTCCGTTCGCCATCCGAGAGCGAGGTGACGTCGGCGCGCGAGATGTTCCCCGAATCAATCGTTCGCCTCCCTCCTGGCCGCGCGCCGAACGGGATCTGCTCCCCGGAGCCGTCGTGACCGAAGACCTCCGCTCCCGGCTGCGCCGGATGCTCGGCGACAAGGCCGTGCCGGCGAGCGCGCTCCCGCCGCCGCGCGAAGGGCTGCCCGCGTGGCTGCGCGCGCGGATGGGGGGACGGCGCGATGCGAGCGACGCATCGGCTTCCGCCGCGCCGCGCGCGGGCTTGCCCGGCGAGCTCGCGGAAGCTCCCGGCTTCGCGGTCCGGCGCGAGACGCTGGAGCTCGATTCCATCCACGGTCAGTGGAGCCTCGCCGAGGCTCGCGACGCGCGGCTGGATGCGTTCGCGCTGCTCTGCGGCGACCCCGCGCTGCAGTCGCTCGAGCTGGAGCGCGCGCTCTTCCTCGACATCGAGACCACCGGCCTCTCGGGCGGCGCGGGGACGCACGTGTTCCTCGTCGGCCTCGCGTGGCTCGAAGCGGGCCGCCTGCAGCTCTGGCAAGGCTTCCTACGCGGCCCGGAGGAGGAACCGGCGCTGCTCGCCGACGTCGCCGAGCGCCTGCGCGGCTCCTCGGGCGTGGTCAGCTTCTTCGGCAAGTCGTTCGACCGCCACCGGCTCCAAGACAAGATGCGCGTCCACGGCCTGCGCCCGCCGTTCGCGCGCCTCCCGCACCTCGACCTCTATCACCCCTGCCGGCGCCTCTATGCCTCGGCCCTGCCCGACGGCCGGCTCGCGACGATGGAGCGCGCCCTGTGCGGTTTCTCCCGCGCGCGCGACCTTCCAGGCTCCCAAGCGCCCGCTGCATGGTTCGACTTCCTCGCCGGCCGCGCGCACCGCCTCGAGCAGGTCTTCGAGCACAACCGCCACGACGTGCTCAGCCTGGTCGTGCTCTACGCGCACCTCGGCCGAGCGCTCGACGAAGCGCGCGCCCACGGCCGCGGCCTCGACCTCGAGCCCGCGCTCTCCGCCGCCCGCGCCGCGGCGCTCGCGCACCTGTACCTGCGCCGCCGCGATCCCGCCGCCGCGCTGCCTTGGCTCGGGCGCGCGCTGGAGCGCCACGCCGACGCCGGAGCGCGCCGTGCGCTGAGCCTGGCGCGCGCGAAGTGCCTGGCGCGGACCGGATTGGCCGAGGCGGCGCTCGCGGAGCTCACCGCGCTCGCCTCGGGCGAGCGCGACGCGATCGCGGCTCGCGCGCTGCTCGAGACGTCCGCATTGCTGGAACGCGAGGGCCGCTGCGAAGCTAGCCGTGACTGCGCCGAGCTCGCGCTGGCGCTCGGCGCCGCGACGCTCTCTGGAACCGCGCTCGCCGACCACGAGCGCCGCGCCCGCGCGCGCTTGCGCCGATTGGCGCGCATCGTCGATCGCGAACGCTGCGCTCCGTAGAGCTCGCCGCGCGTGCAGGAACCCTCTTCCATTCCCGCACGGCGTTCATGGAGACCGACGCAAGCTTGCGCGAGTATTCGTGGGGCTTCGAGACACGGTTCCCAGCTCCCAGGGGGGCTCCCAGGTGCGCGCGGCCCCGTTTCGTCAGGAGTCCGCCGCGCGCACCTCGAGCGCGTGCAGCACGCACTCGCGCCCCGGCAGGCCCAGGCGCAGGAGCAGCCTTCCGTCGATGCCCTCGTCCAGGAGCTCCAGGTGGAGCACGTCCCTTCCGGCGCGCAGGCGGCCGTGGACGGCGCGTACCCGCGAGTACTCGGGCTCCTCGCGGGTCGTGTAGAAGAGGCCGGCGCCGCACGGCTCCGGGCACGAGACCTCGAGGCGCACGAGCAAGCCGGCGCCCTCGGGGACGCGCAGCTCCGGGAGCAGCACCCCGTCGGCCGCAGTGGCGGGCGTGATCGCGAGCCCGTCCGCACGGCGCACGATGCGCACGTCGCCGCGCGGCTCGAGCGAGGCGCGCTCGGCCCCGATCTCCAGGAGCACGCGCGAGCTGGACTCGAAGGCCTGACGGGGCCAATCGGGGTCGAGGTCGCCGATGCGCGGGGTGTTCTGCACGAGCACGCGGTCGACGAGGATCTCGAGCACGAGGTCGGGGCGCTCGCGCTCGATGCGCTCCAGGTCGAGCTGGCTCCAGAGCCAGCTCGCGCGCGAGAAGTGCTCGGCCAGCCATGGCCGAACCTGGGGCCCGAAGGAGTCGTGGAAGACGACCGCGGCCGGCAGGTCGCCGGGACAGCTCGACTCGGTCTCGAAGGCCTGCTTCATCGCGTCGTCGGCGTAGCTCGCGCGCGGCTCGCGCACCACCCAGGCCAGGTTCCTCTGCACGAGCAGGTCGTCCATGTACAGGTGCGACGCCCAGCTGTCACCGCGGCCCCGCTCGATGCGCGCGAAGGCCGACGCCGGCAGCGGGCGCAGCGCGGGGAAGCGCCGCGCCAGCCGCTCGACGATCGCGCGGTAGCCCGCGTAGGCGCCCCGGTCGGTCCAGTGGGTGCCGAGGCGGTGGTAGGTGAAGTCGTCGGGCCCGTCGTTGCGCTTCTCGGCGATCAGCGCCGGGCGCAGGTCGAGGACCTCCTCCTCGAGCCGCGCACCCTTGCGCGCGAGGAGCTGGTCCAGGCGCGTGGGGCCGAAGGCCGCGAGCGCGTCCGGGAGGCGCTCGGGGTACACCTCCTCCTTGCTGGGCACGAACACGAGCAGGTAGTGGGTGCCGCGCGCGGCCAGCCACTCGCGCCGCGCCTCGATCATGGAGAGCCAGCCTTCGACGCGCGCGGGGCTCATCGGCCACGCGCCGCGGTGCACGTCGAGCGAGCGCTCGCCGGCGTAGAACACCCAATCGCCCGGGCCGATCGCGAGCTTGGGGGTGGGGGAGACGCCCAGGAGGTACCACCAGGCGACGTTGTGGGCGCGCAGCAGCCGGTCGCGCAGGCCGAAGTGGTCGGCGAAGTAGCGCTCGAACTGCCCCGGCCAGCGCGCCAGCTCGGCCGGCGAGCGCGGCAGGGGCGGCGCCGGGGTCGGGTTGCGGAACTCGACCATCGCGCTGCGCGCCGCGTGCGGGCGTGCGAGCGAATCCGCGAGCGGCGCCGCGGTCATCGCCGCGAAGACCGCGAGCAAGAGCGTGTCCAGCTTGCGCCTCGCGCGAGGCTTGGCTTGCGCGTCCATCGGTCGAGCCGGGCGCGTGCGCCCGGGCGAGACAACCCTTCGGGAAGGGCGCCTGGATCAGACCATGACCGGGGGCTTCCCGCACGCGCCAGGGGTTCCCGCGGCCCGGGCGTGCTGCCGGCGAGCTGCGGGAGCGCACCGATGGATCCGCGCGTCACGCAGCCCTCCGGTCGAAAGTGGGCGAGATCGATGCGTCACGGGCGGATCCGCGCGTCGAGGCGCAGCTCGCAACTCGAAAGGGCGGACATTCGCGCGAAGCCGAATGCAAGCGCTCGAGATCGCGGAAGGCAGGCGCCGGCGTGACGCGGCGAGGCCCGCGCGGATGCGAGACCGTCGTGCCGCGGCTCCAGGCTCGTGCCGGCTGCTCGAAGGATTCCGCCAGGGCACGGGGTCCGTGCAGCGGTCCCATGGCCGCGCGCAGCCGGAGTGCGCAGGCGGTGCTCAGCGCTCGCGCACCGCGCGGCCCGCCTCGAAGCGGACCTCGCCGGCGAGGTGCTGGCGGATCGCCTCGGGCAGCGCGCGGCGCTCGGCGTCGAAGACGCGGGCGGCGAGGGTGTCGGGGGTGTCGCCGGGCTCGACCGGGACGCGGAGCTGGAGGATCGGCGGGCCGGCGTCGTACTCGTTGGTGACGTAGTGGACGGTGCAGCCGCTCTCGCGGGCGCCGCTCGCGAGGACGGCCTGGTGCACGCGGGCGCCGTAGAAGCCCTTGCCGCCGAAATCGGGGAGCAGCGCGGGGTGGATGTTGATCACGCGGCCCAGCCAGTGGGGTGGGATCGCGAGCAGGCGCAGGAAGCCGGCCAGGACGGCGAGGTCGATCCGGGCCTCGTCGAGCTTGGCGAAGACGCGCTCCGAGAACGTCTGCGGGTCGGGATGCTCGCGGTGGGGGACCACGGCGTGCGGGAGTCCCAGGCGGCGGGCGCGCTCCAGCGCGCCGGCATCGGGCGTGTTCGAGAGCACGAGCGCGATCTCGCACTCGAGCTCGCCGGCGCGGATTCGCTCGGCGAGGCTCTCCAGCGAGCGGCCGCCGCCGGAGACCAGGACGGCGATGCGCGCCTTCACCGCGCGTCCCGCTCGAGGTCGGCGCGCGCGCGGCGCTGGACCTCGGCCGACAGCTCCCACAGGAGATCGTCGATCGCCGGCGCGAGCTCGCGCGCCGCGGCGGCGATCCGCGCCATGTCGAGCGGCGCGTCCGTGGCGCTGGCGACGACCGAGATCGCGAGCACGCCCAGGCCCGCGTGGGCCGCGGCGAGCAGCGGCGCGGCCAGGCGCTGCACCGAGACCTGGGCGCCAGCGCGCGCGTACCAGCGCCGCTCGGCCGGCGTCTCGAGCGCCGGCCCGGCGGTGCAGGCCGCGACCGCCTCGACGCCGTGCAGGCCGAGCCGCTCGCAGATCGCGAGCGCGCCCTTGCGCAGCTCCGAATCGTGCAGCGCGCCCACGTCCGGGAAGAGCGGGCCGAGCCGGCTCTCGCCGAGCCCGATCAAGGGGGTCGAGCCGCTCAGGTTGATGTGATCGGCGAGCAGGGCCAATGCGCCGAGCGGCAGCGCATGGCCGGAGCCCTTCTCCGCGGGCAACGCGCTCCCTGCGGACACGTGCACCAGCGACGACGCGCCCGCTGCCGCGGCCATCCACACCGGGAAGGCCGCGCTCCACGCCGGCTCGCCTTCCTGCACCTCGAGGGCGGCGTCCTCCAGCAGCCAGACCGCGAGCCCGTTCAGCTCGCCGTGGTGCAGGAGCGCTCCGCGCCAGGCGGGCGGCACGCCTTCCGCGCGCTCGAGGGGGATCCGCCCGCCGCCGCGCAGCCGGCCGGGCAGGAGGCCAATGCCGGTCGCGACGAGCACGAGCGCGGTCGGCTCCGCGACCCCCGCGCGCCCCAGCGCTGCCGCGGCGGCGTAGGCGGCGTCGTCGAGCGCGCATCCCATGGCGTGGGGGATACCTCCCCGGCACCCGTCAGGGCAAGAGACGCTCGAGCCGCGCGCGCAGCTCGTCCGGGCTCAGCTCCACGCGCAGCTCCTTCGCGCGCGATCGCCCGCCGCGCTCGATCCGGACCTGGGCCGTGCGCAGCGCGAGCGCCTCGGCCAGCACGCGCACCAGCTCCTCGTTCGCGCGCCCGTCCAGCGCCGGCGCGCGCACGGCGATCTTCAACAGGCCGTTCCAGGTCCCGGCGATCCCCTCGCGGCGGGCGCCGGGCTGCGCGCGCACGCCCAGGCACGCGGCGCGGCCGCCGTCGGCGGCGCGGATCTCCAGGGAGGGCGGCGTCGGCATGCGCCGCCGGCTCAGCCTTCCTCGTCGTCGTCGCCGCCCGGGGGACCCGTGGGCACCTCGCCGTTCACCGAGCTCGGCGCATCTTCGGCGCTGGCGGTCGAGCTCACTTCGCCGTCGGAGAGGATGCGCACCAGCAGCGTCTCGCCGAACTCGCCGAGCAGCCGTTCCAGGCCGGCCACGCACACCGACCACGAGCCGTCGGTTTCCGAGCGCAGCGCGCGCGCCAGGATCTCGGCCGCCGCGCGCTCGCGCTCCAGGGCCGCGAGCGTCCCCGCCGCCTCGGCCCACGGCCGCGCCAGCTCGAAGCCGTCGAGCATCGCGCGCACCTCCTCGTCGGAGAGGTTCGCGACCTCGCCCGGGTAGAACATCTCGCTGGCCTCGTCGACCGCCTGCACCACCGCCGTGGCGCGCATCAAGGCGTCGATCCCCGCCTGCTCCTCGAGCGTGTACTCGCGCGAGAGGCGCTTGAAGAAGAGCTGGTTCAGCTCGAGGGTCTTGCCGCCGAAGGCCGACCAGGGCACGCGCTCGGGGCTGCCCTCCACCTTGAGCAGGACCCCGCTCGAGTCCGCGCCGACCGCGTCGCGGTTCACGCGCCCGCGGCTGCGCGGGTCGTTCACCGTCTTGCGCATCCAGTTGCCCCGCCCGTACTCGCGCCCGAGCACCTCCAGCGCGCGCTGGCCGGCCGCCAGGTCCGAGCTCAAGGCGCGCACGAAGGCCTTGGCCTCGTCGGTCGCCACCTCCGACTCCAGCGCCGCCAGCCGCGACCGCGCCCCCTCGAGGTCGAGCTCGCGCAGCTGGCCCTCGAGCCCCTGGGCGCCGCCGAGACCCTGCGCGATCGCGCGCGCATCCTTGCGCGTGCGCTCGGCGAGCCAGCGGGCGCGCTCGCCCTCGAGCGCGTCCAAGCGAGTGGCGAACGTGTCCCGCCAGACGGCCAGGTCGGTCAGCTCGGGGAGCGCCTCGGGGCCGAGCTCCTCGGGCATCGCCGGCAGGGCCAGCGCGGCCTGCGCCGACTCGAGGCGCGCCTGGGCGGCGTCGAAGTCCCCGCGCGCGGCGCTCGCCTCGACCTCGCGCCAATCCGCCTGGGCAGCCTCGAGGCCCGCCTGCACGGCTTGTGCGAAGGCGGCGCGGCGCGCGGCCGCGAACTCCGGCGAGGCGGCGATCTCGGGGGCGAGCGGCACGGCGAGCATGGCGCGCAATGCGTCGCCGACGGGGCGCGGGCTGCTCCCGTCGAGCGCCGCCTTGCCCAGCAGGGCGAGCGAGTTCTGCGCCGCCTCCGCCATCGCGCGCTCGGTCCGGGAGCGCGCCTGGATCCGGCTCTCGAGCTTGCGCGCCTCCCCGTCGATCTCGCGCGCCTTGGTGGTGCCGGCGTGCTCGAGGGCGAGCTTGCGCAGGGCCTGCAGCCGCTCCTCGTCGCTCTGCTCGCGCGGCAGCCGGGCGTAGGCCAGCTCGGCCGCGGTCTCGCGCAGCTTCAGCACCACGTCGTCGTCGGCGGGCCGCTCCGGATCCGCCGCGGGCTCGAGCGGCGGCAGCTCCCACTCAGGCGGCGGCGCCGGCGCTGCTTCCGGCGCCCGCGTCCCGGACGCGAGGGTGTCGAGGAGTCCGCCCGGGTCGAAGGCCTGGTACGCCTTCCATCCCAAGGCCACGACCAGCACGACGGCGGCGGCGCCAACGAGCGAGCGCCACGGCAGCGCTCGCCGCGGCGGGGCCGGCTGCGGCGGGACGATCCCGTGCACGCTCTGGCTGCGCAGCCGGTCGACCTCCTGCAGGAGCACGCCGGCCGAGGCGTAGCGCTCGTCGGGCTTCTTGCGCAGGAGACGGTGCACGATCCGCACGAGCTCGGGCGGGAGGTCCTCGACCTCTTCCTCCAGCGGCGCGGGCTCGTCGAAGAAGTGCCCGCGCAGGATCTCGCGCGTGGTCGCGCCCTCGAAAGGCGTGTGCCCCGTGAGCAGCCGGTAGGCCGAGGCGCCGAGCGAGTACAGGTCGCTGCGCGCGTCGATCCGCTCGCCGCGCGCCTGCTCCGGCGAGATGAAGTGCGGCGTGCCGTAGATCTTGCGGTCGTCGGACTCGACCGCCTCCGCCTCGAGGTGCGTCGCCAGCCCCAGGTCGGCGATCTTGGTGGTGCCGACCTCGTTCTGCATCAGGTTGGCGGGCTTGATGTCGCGGTGCACGATGCCGCGCATCTCGGCGTAGACCAGGCCCTTCGCCGCGTCGTGCAGGATGTCGATCACCTCGCGCCAGGGGAGCCGCCCCTCGCGGGCGACGCGCGCCTCGAGGTTGCCGCGGTCCATGTACTCCATGGCGAGGTAGTGGCGGCCGCCCTCCTCCCACACGTCGTGCACCGTGACCACGTTGGGGTGGTTGAGCGCGGCGGCGGCGCGCGCCTCGGCCTGGAAGCGGCGCACGAAGTCGGCGTCCGCCTCGAGCCGCTCGGAGAGCCGCTTGAGCGCGACGCGGCGCTGCAAGCTCTCCTGCACGGCGAGGTACACCTCGCCCATCCCGCCGCGGCCGAGCAGGCGTTCGACGCGGTAGCCCTGCACGAGCGGCCCCGCTCCCGCGCCCCCCGCACTCCCCGAATTCGACGGGGCGCGGGTCGGCTCCGCCGCGGCGGCCTGCGCGGGGCTCGCCGCGGCGGAGTCGGCCTGCGCCCCGATGGGCGCGGGGGGCGCGGGCGCCGCCGCCGGCGCGCGCTCGGAGTCGACGATGCGCAGCCGGCGCGATCCGACCAGCACCAGGTCGCCGCTCGCCAGCCGCACCGACTGCACGCGCTCGCCGTTGACCATGGTGCCGTACTGGCTGCCGAGGTCCTTGATCGCCCAGCCGCCGCCCTTCAGCCGGCCGATGGCGCAGTGCACGTCCGCCACGCCCTGGCCCTCGAGCACGAGGTCGGCGCGCTCGCGGGAGCTGCCGACGCTGAGGACACCGGCGCGCGGGAGCTCGATCGGCGCGCGATCGCCGCCGACCACGTCGACCCACAGGCGCTCGGAGGCTTCGCTCACGCTCCGGCCCCCACCCGCCCGAGCAGCGCGCTGCCCACCCGCACCAGGTCGGCGCCCTCGGCGATCGCCTGCTCGAAGTCGGCGCTCATGCCCATGGAGAGCTGCGCGCGACCTCCCGCGAAGGCCGCCGCCCGCTCCGGCTCGAGCGCGTCGCGCAGCTCGCGCAAGCGGCGGAAGACCGCCCGCGCCCCGTCCGCGGGGGCCGCGCCCGCGTCCGGCTCGGGCGCCATGGTCATCAGGCCCGCGAGCTCGAGATGGGAGAGCTCCCGCGCGGCGTCGATGGCGGCGGGGAGTGCCTCGGGAGGGAGGCCTGTGCGCGCCGCGGCTGCGGTCAGGTTCAGCTCCAAGTAGATCCTCGGTCGGCGGCCCTCCTCCTCGGCCACCCGCCCCAGGGTTTCGAGCAGCCGCAGGGAATCGACGGAATGGATCTCGTCCGCCAGAACGACCGCCCGGCGCGCCTTGTTGCGCTGGAGGTGTCCGATCAGGTGCCAGCGCGGGCGCAGGCCGCGCGCCGCGAGCCAGGCCGCCTTCTCCTCGAGGGCCTGCACGCGGGACTCGCCGAGGTCGAGCTGGCCCAGGCGCACGAGCTCGGCCGCCTCCTCGGGCCCGGCGCCCTTGGTCACCGCCACCAGGCGCACGCAGTCAGGCCCGCGACCCGCGTGGCGGCAGGCCCGCGCGATACGGGCGAGCAGCGCCTCGAGTCGTGTTTCCAGGGCGGTCGCCAAGCGCGTCGGAGCGGGAACGCACGCTACCCGCGGAGCCACGAGCCTACCCCCTGCCGGGCAGGGAGTCACCCGGCCTGGACGCCGTCTCCGAAGAGCCCGGGAGCTCGCGAGGGCGCCGCCGCGGGCTCGGCCGAGCTCGAGCGCGGCGGCGCCTCCTCCGCGCCGGTGCCCTCCAGCGCGAGGCGCAGGCGCACGCGCGTGTCCGGCGCGACGCGGGCGCTCTCCGACGGCCGCACCCCGGCCACCCAGAGGATCTCGTCCGCGGCGATCACGAGCGGCACGCGCCCGCGCTCCTCGCGCGGGATGCCGCAGTCGGCGAGGAAGCGCCGCAGGGGCCGCGACCCCGGGCCGCCGAGCGGCCGGAATCGATCTCCCGCCCGGGCGAAGCGCACCGTGAGCGCGCGCGGGAAGGCCTGGGGCAAGCGCTCGGCGGAGAGCTCGACCTCCGTGTGCGAACGCGGGACCGGAGCGCCCGGGCTCACGCGTACCAGCTCGGCGCGGATGCGCCGCCCGTCGGGGAGCTCGACGGCGCCCGGCACGAGGAGCGTCCAATCCGGAGGCGCTCCCGGCGGCCCAGGCGGCCCAGGCGGCGCTTCCAGCGCCGCCATGCCATCGGTGGGGGGGGCGAACGGCAATTCGAGCTGGACCACGCGTCCCGCTCTTCGCTGTGCTCCCTCGCATCCGATGCCCTCGGATTGGAACACCCTCGCCGGCGGCTCGAGCACCAGCTCCTCCGAGCGCAAGAGCAGGCTCCAGCCGAGCGGCAGCGCACGCCGGGTGCGCCGGCCGCGCTCGAGATCGTCGAGCACGAGCTCGAGCAGCGCGCGGCCCGGCGCGCGGCCGGTGCCCTCGAGCACGAGCCGCCACAGCGCGCGCCGGCGCAGCGCGCGCGGGAGCGCGGTGAGGCGCTCGCGCGGGAGCGTGCCGCCGAGGTGCGCGTCAGCGCGGCTGCGGCTCGCGCTCGCGCCGGGGGGCGGCTGCCACGCGAGGTGCGCCGTCGCGCTCGCCAGGTGCCGCTCGAGCTCCTCCACGGCGCGGCCGAAGGCGCGCAGGTTCTCGACGCTCCGGCGCGGGCTGCGCTCGCCCAGCGCCGGGAGCAGCACGTTGCGCACGCGGTTGCGCGTGAAGCGCGGGCTGAGGTTCGAGCTGTCCTCGCGCCAGCGGAGTCCCGCGCCGGCGAGCAGCGCGCGCACCTCGGCGCGGCGCATCCCGGCCAGCGGGCGCACGGCCGCGATGCCGTCCCCGAGCTCCAGCCGGCGGCGCAGCGCCGCCAGGCCGCCCAGGCCCGTGCCGCGGATCCAGCGCATGAGCAAGGTCTCGAGCGAGTCGTCGGCGTGGTGGCCGGTGAGGATCGTGCGCACGCGCGCCCGGCGCGCCTCGGCGGCGAGCGCCGCGTAGCGTTGCTCGCGCGCGCGGGCCTCGAGCGAGGGCCCGCCCGCCTCCAGCTCGAGGCGCCGCAGCGCGAAGCGCACGCCGAGCTGGCGGCACAAGCGCGCGCAGAAGCGGGCGTCGCCGCGGCTCTCGGCGCCGCGCAGGCCGTGGTCGACGTGCACGGCGAGCACGCTCGGTGCTTCGCGCGCCGAGGCCAACAGGTGCAGCAAGAGCACGCTGTCCGCGCCGCCCGAGAGCGCGAGCACGACCGGCTCGCTCGGCGCGAGCCCGGCTGCGAGCGCGAGCCGGCTCCAGCGTCCGGCCCAGGCTGCGGGGATGGTCTCTTCCACGTGCTCGGCGAGGCCCCTCGGAACGGCCACGATACCAGCCTCCCGGGGCCGGAGCGCGGGCCGGATCCGTTGATCCCATCGGCACGGGCGGCTACGCTCTGCGCCCCTTTTTCGGAAGGATCGGGGACCGGCTCCAGCGGGGCGGCTCCAGGCCTTCCGAGGCCCGCCCGCGCCCGCGGCGGGCCCCTCGACCCCCTCCGGACCGGCGCCCGGCTGCGCTCAGCGGACTCGCCGGCCGCCATTCCTCCGACCTGCTCGGCACCCCTCCCCCGATCCATGGGCATGCGCATCGCCATCAATGGGTTCGGCCGCATTGGCCGCAACGTCCTCCGGGTCCTCCACCAGCGCTATGGCGACGTGGAGGTGGTCGCGATCAACGACATCACCGACCCCGAGACCCTGGCTCACCTCCTGAAGTACGACTCGGTGCACGGGCCCTTCGCCGGGACCGTGAAGGCCGGCAAGGACTGGATCTCGGTCGACGGGAAGAAGGTCCAGGTCAGCGCCGAGCGCGACCCGGCAAAGCTCCCGCACGCGGCGAACAAGATCGACTTCGTGGTCGAGTCCACGGGCCGCTTCACGAGCCGCGCGGACTGCGCGAAGCACCTCGAGGCGGGGGCCAAGCGCGTGCTCCTGACCGTGCCCGCCAAGGACGAGATCGACGCGATGGTGGTGCTCGGCGTCAACGAGGGCGCGCTGAAGCCGTCGGACCGCATCATCTCGAACGCCTCGTGCACGACGAACTGCGTCGCGCCGATGGCCAAGGTCCTGCACGACGCCTTCGGGATCGTGCACGGCCTGATGACCACGGTGCACGCCTACACGAACGACCAGCAGCTCCTCGACCTGCCCCACAAGGACCTGCGCCGGGCGCGCGCGGCGGCCGTGAACATCATCCCGACCACCACCGGCGCGGCGCGCGCGGTCGGCAAGATCATTCCCGAACTGAAGGGCAAGCTCGACGGCTTCGCGCTGCGCGTGCCGGTGCCCGACGGCTCGGTGACGGACCTGGTCGTGACGGTGTCGCGCGAGGTGACGGTCGAGGAGGTCAACGCGGCGTTCCAGGCGGCGGCGAAGAAGCCGCTCAAGGGGATCCTCGAGTACTCGACCGACCCGCTGGTGAGCTCCGATATCGTGCGCAACCCCGCCAGCGCGATCCTCGACTCGCTCTCGACGATGGTGATGGAGAAGCGCTTGGTGAAGGTCGTCGCCTGGTACGACAACGAGTGGGGCTACAGCAGCCGCGTGGTCGAGCTGATGCGCTTCGCGAACAAGCTCAAGCTTCCGCGCGAGACGCGCGCGGCGGCCCGCGCCGGCGTCTAGGGCACAGGGGCGCCATGGGCGGCGAGACCTCCGAGCGGCCGGAGCGCGGCACCGGCGCTCGCGGCGGGCTGGATGCGCTCGACGTGGCCGGCAAGCGCGTCCTGGTGCGCGTCGACTTCAACGTGCCCCAGGACGATTCCGGAGCGATCAGCGACGACACGCGCATCCGGGCCGCGTTGCCGACGATCCGCGAGCTCCTCGAGCGCGGCGCGCGCACGGTGGTCCTCATGAGCCACCTCGGCCGGCCGAAGGGCGTGGACGAGACGCTGCGGCTCGATCCGATCGCCCGGCGCCTGGAGGAGCTGCTCGGCCGGCCGGTCACCAAGCTCGGGGAGAGCGTGGGGCCGGAGGTGGAGCGCGCGCTGGCCGGGGCGCCGCAGGGAAGCGTGATCCTGCTCGAGAACGTGCGCTTTAGCGGCGGCGAGACGAAGGGCGACCCCGAGCTGGCCGCCGCGTACGCGCGCCTGGGTGAGCGCTTCGTGAACGACGCCTTCGGGACCTCGCACCGCGACGAGGCCTCGGTCTCGGGGGTGGCGCGGCTCCTGCCGTCGGCTCCCGGCCGGCTGCTCGAGCGCGAGCTGGCGGCCTTCGCGCGCGTGCTCGAGGCGCCGGAGCGGCCGTTCGTGGCCGTGCTCGGCGGCGCGAAGGTCTCCGACAAGCTGGGCGTGGTGCGCAACTTGGCGAAGAAGGTCGACGCCTTGCTCGTCGGCGGCGCGATGGCGTACACGCTGCTCAAGGCCGAGGGGGCCTCGATCGGCAAGTCGCGCTGCGAGGAGGATCGGCTGGACGAGGTGCGCGAGGCGCTGGCGGAGGCGCGCGGCCGGGGCGTGCGCGTGCTCTTGCCCGAGGACCACGTGATCGCGCGCGAGATCTCGGAGGACGCCGAGGCACGCGCCGTCGAGGGCGACATCCCCGAGGGCTGGATGGGCCTGGACATCGGCCCGCGCACTCGGCGGCGCTTCGCGCAAGAGATCGCGGGCGCGCGGACGCTGGTCTGGAACGGGCCGATGGGCGTGTTCGAGATCGAGCGCTTCCGCGAGGGGACGGCGGCGGTCGCGCGCGCCGTCGCGGAGTGCGCGGGGTACACGGTCGTCGGCGGCGGCGACTCGGTGGCGGCGGTGGAGGCCCTTGGGGTCGCGGAGCGGATCGACCACATCTCGACCGGCGGCGGGGCTTCGCTCGAGCTCTTGGAGGGCAAGGAGCTGCCGGGGATCGCGGCGTTGGGCCCGCGTCCCCGCGGGTGACGCAGGGGCGCGCCCCGTATCCAGCGGCGCGCGGGGACGGCCGCAGCGGCGCCGCTGCAAATTGGACGTGGGCCGATGGACGCGCCGCGCCCAGGCGCGGCTGGGGCACGGCTCGCCGGCCGGGGGCCAGCCCTGCTAGGATGCCCTCGGATGCCCCTCCTTCCGACCGTCATCGCTCCCTCGCTCCTCTCGTGCGACTTCGCGCGGCTGGCCGAGGAGATCGGGCGGGTCGAGGAGGCCGGGGCGGACTGGCTGCACGTCGACGTCATGGACGGGCACTTCGTGCCCAACCTGACGATCGGGCCGCCGGTGGTCGAGGCGATCCGCGGGGCCGCGAGCCGGCCCCTGGACGTCCACCTGATGATCACGGACCCCTTGCGCTACGCCCGAGCCTTCGCGAGCGCCGGCGCGCACTGCCTGACGTTCCACGTCGAGGTGGCACCGGCGCCGGAGGCGGCGCGCGAGGTGATCGCCGCCTTCCGCGGCGAGGGCATCGCGCGCGTCGCGATCGCCGTGAACCCCGAGACGCCGATCGAGGCGGTCGAGCCCGTCCTGGGGGAGGTGGACATGGTGCTCGTGATGAGCGTGCACCCCGGCTTCGGCGGGCAGAAGTTCATGCCCGAGGTGCTCCCCAAGGTGCGCTGGCTGCGCGAGCGCGGCTACGAGGGCTACGTCGAGATGGACGGCGGGCTGGACGAGCGGACGCTGCCCCTTTGCGCGGAGGCCGGCACGAACGTCTTCGTGGCCGGCTCGGCCATCTTCCGCTCGCGGGACATGGCCGGGACCATCGCCGGGTTCCGCGAGACGGCCGAGAGCCAGCGCGGCCGCTGGAGCCATGCCGGGCGAGGCTGATTTCGCCTTCGGGGCGCCCTTCGAGGACCGCATCGTGCCGGAGCCGCGCGAACGCAGGGCCAAGGGGGCCAAGGGGGCCAAGGGGAGTCGGAGCGAGCGGCGCGACCCCGAGCGCGATCCGCTGGAGCGCGGGCGCGCCGAGCCGCCGGGCGAGCCCCCGCCCGAGCTTCGGGCGCCCGACCGCCCGGAGCCTGAGCCGCCGGAGAAGGAGAAGCTCTCGGAGACCCGCTTCTCGCGCCTGCGCAAGAAGAAGGACATGCCCGGCGGGCTGTGGCTCAAGTGCGAGAGCTGCGGCCAGATGATCTACCGCAAGGAGCTCGAGGAGAAGGGCAGGGTCTGCCCCTCCTGCGACTTCCACTTCACGCTGCCGGGCCGCGAGCGGATCGCCATGCTCCTGGACGAGGGCTCGTGGGAGGAACGCTACGCCGACCTGCGCACGATCGACCGGCTGAGCTTCCAGGACCAGGTGCCCTACCTCGAGAAGGTCAAGAAGGCCGAGGAGCGCAGCGGCCAGGCCGAGGCCTTGATCTGCGGAGGCGGCAAGGTCCTCGGGCGCGAGATCGTGCTCGCCGTCCTCGACTTCTCGTTCATGGGCGGCTCGATGGGGGAGGTCGTCGGTGAGAAGATCGCCCTGGCCACGGAGCTGGCGGGCCAGACCGCCAAGCCGCTCGTGATCTTCACCAGCTCGGGCGGCGCGCGGATGCACGAGGGCGTGATCTCGCTGATGCAGATGGCCAAGACCTCGGCCGCGCTGGCGGATTTCTACGACCGCGGCGGGTACTCGATGTGCGTGCTCACGCACCCCACGACCGGCGGGGTGACGGCGTCGTTCGCGTCGGTCTGCGACGTCACCCTGGCCGAGCCGGGCGCGTTGATCGGGTTCGCGGGGCCGCGGGTCATCGCGACGACGCTGAAGCAGGAGCTGCCGCCGGGATTCCAGCGGGCGGAGTTCCTCTTGGGGAAGGGGCAGATCGACGCAATCGTGCGGCGCTCGGAGCTGCGGGGGGTGCTGGCACGGCTCAGCGACTACGGGCGGGGGAGCCGGGTCGAGTTGGAGGCGGGAGGATAGGGGTCGGCGGAGGGAGCGAGCGTGCAGGGGCGCGCCTCCGGCGCGCTTTCGCGGCCGAGTACGGCCGCGAGATTCCGGGCGCTCAAGGGGGCCGAAGACGGCCCCCTTATCGCGCCCGGAATTCAGGGGTAGGAGCTTCGCGCCCTCCGGGGCGAGGCGTCCTGGGGGCGCCGAGGGGGGGCGGACGGGCCTTGGCTGCTCCCTGGAAACGATGTGTGTTCGCGCCGTAGATGGCTAGGATGGGCTCACCGCGTTCGTGTTGCGGCACCCCTTCGAGGAGACTTCAGATGACCAGGAAGCGACTCTGGATGTTCGCGCCGATGGTTCTCGGCGTTCTCGCGCTCGTTGCGCCTGCCGGCCAGGATCCCCAGCCGACGCCGGTCGACACGATCCGCCAGGAGTGGGCCGACGCGCTCAGGGCCCAGGAGCTGAGCGTCGACAAGTGCCTGGGCTGGATCGAGCGCCTCGAAGGGCTGGCCGCACAGGGCCAGGACGCGAAGGAGACGTACTCGGCCCTGAGCCTGGCGCTCACGATCGCGTCCAGACGTGAGTCCAGCGAGACCGCGGCGGCCGGCGAGCGCGTGCTCGGGAAGCTGGTCGACACCTTCATCGACGACCCCGAGCGCATCACCCCGATCCTCTTGCGCTACCTCTCCGACCCGGAGAAGGCCGAGCTGCGCAACAAGGTCTGCGGACGCACCCAGAGCGCCTCGGTCAAGGCCACCTGCCTCTACGCGAGCGCCATGGAGCTGGCGGAGCAGGAGGATCTCTCCGAGGCCGATCGCAAGCAGGCGATCCAGCTCATGAAGGAGATCGAGCGCGACTACGGCAAGGAGATGGCCTACCTCGGCCGCACCCCGCGCCCGTTCGCCGAGGTCGTGGGCGAGAAGGTCTTCCAGCTCGAGAACCTCTACGTGGGCGCCGTCGCTCCGGAGATCGAGGCCCCCGACCTCGAGGGCGTGCCGTTCAAGCTCTCCGACTACCGCGGCAAGGTCGTCCTGCTGGACTTCTGGGGCCATTGGTGAGGGCCCTGCCGGGCCATGTACCCGCACGAGCGGTCGCTCGTGGCGCGCCTCAAGGACGAGCCCTTCGCGCTGATCGGCGTCAACAGCGATCCGGACCTCGAGAAGGTCAAGCCCGATCTCGAGAAGGAGCAGATCACTTGGCGCAGCTTCTGGAACGGCCCCGAGGGGACGGGCGGTCCGATCAGCACGCGCTGGGGCGTCCGCGGCTGGCCGACGCTCTACCTGATCGACGCCGAAGGAAAGATCCGCCAGCGCTGGCACGGATCGCCGCGCGATCCCGAAGAGCTGGATCGGGCGATCGAGGCGCTCATCGAGGAAGCCAAGACGAAGGGCTGAGCGCGCCGGACGCGGCGGCCGCCGTCCGCCGTTTTGCGCGCCCGGCTCACTCACGCGAATCGCTCGCCCGCGCGCATGCGCAAGACGAAGCTGTCGAACGCTCCCGCGCCGAGGGAACGGCCGGCCGCGAGACGGTTGGCGAAGAGGAGCGGAGGCGTGAGCCACCCCCGCGCACGCGTGTCCGACCAGTGCATGGCCTGGGGCAGGGGGTACGTGAGCTGGTAGCCGGCCTGGCGCTCGAGGCAAAACCCGCGCGCCTCCAGCCGCGCGCGCACCAGCTCGGCCGAGGGGGCGTTCATCTCGCGCGCGGGGAGCAGGGGCTTCTCCGCGCGCCGGCGGCGCATGCCGCGCGAGTCGCGGTCGAGGTCGCCGACGACCAGCGTCCCACCGGGCCGGACCGTGCGCGCGAGCCCGTCGAGCCAGCGCTCGAGGTCCGGCGCGAAGCTCGCGACCCCCGAGCTGATCACCAGGTCGAAGGGCGCCTCGCCCGGGCGCGGGAAGGGCGGGTCCTCGCCAAAGCCCGGCAGCGCCGCGAAGTCGGCGAGACCCGAGCGCTGCGCGTTCTCCACGGCCAGGCCCACCATCGCGGGGCTGGGATCGAAGGCGCGCAGCGCCGTGCGCGGCGCCGCGAGCGCCGCCTCGATCCCCACCCAGCCGGCCCCGCAGCCGAAGTCGAGGATGCGCGCGCCCTCGCTGACCGGCGCGAAGCGGCCCACGTAGCGGCGCATCCAGCGGAAGTGCGCGTAGCCGGGCGCCCCGGGCACGCCGTTCCATCCGGGCGCGTTGCGGTCGAACTTCTCGACCGTCGCGCGCGGCGAGAGCACGTGCTCGCGCCGCCGGCAGGCGAGGACCACGCCGTCGCGCGTGCAGCTCCCTTCGAGTCGCTGGCGGCCGTCGAGCGTCTCGCGCGTCGCGACGCCGCCCTCGATGCGGTAGATGGCGACCAGGTGCAACCAGGGCCAGAGGGCGTTGCGCCAGCGCGCGATCTCGCCGTCGGTGCGCCGGTCCTTGAGGAAGAAGAGCGCCGCGGCGTCGGGCGGGAGCGTCGGATCGCAGCGCTGGCGGTAGCGCGCCGCGGCGGCCGGGATGTCGAGGCCGGCGCCGATCTGACCGACCAGGACCGGCCCTGCGGCGAGTGGCGTGGGAGCCTTGTGCTCGCTCGGCGGCGGTGGCGCCGGGTCGACGAGCTGCAGCCCGGCGTGCGCGATCCCGAGCTCGGCCAGGATCGGCGCGAAGTCTTCCGGGAGGAGGTTCTGGAGACGGGCCACGGTTGGGCGGAGATCCTACGCGGGGAGGGAGCTGGGTGTATCGGCGCCGAGATGACGGAGAAGCCACGGGGTAGGGTGGGTTCGGCGCGTCGGGTTGGAGATCGAGCGTGCAGGGGCGCGCCCCCATGGCCGAGTACGGCCGCCGGACTCCGCGGCTGACCCTCCCGCGGAGTGCGAAGGTTGTCGGCCTCGACGTTCGGGCTCGCGTTCACATCGCGTGTTCGATCGATCCCGGCGCCGGTATCCGAGCTGCAAGTCGAGTGGCAACGAGCTGGGCGACTTGCATTGACCTTGCATTGACCTTGCGTTGTCCGCGCTCACGTTTGCCACTCCGCCGCGAGATGTTCCCCGAATCAACTTTGGAATCGGAGCGACGGGCGCGGGGTCGCGCGCTCGGGACCCGGCTCGAGCGAGATCGCTGGAGCGGGTGCGCCGGGCGCCGTGAGCCGCGGTGATTCCCGAGGTTGATTCGGGTGCGCCAGGCAAGCCTGGGAAGGAGGAACGGAGATGACCTGACCGGAAACCTTCAGCGGAGTCCTGCGGGTAACCAAGCCCGCCCGGCCAAGGCTGGCCCCCAGCCG
>DATKBQ010000090.1:0-2290 GCA_035546375.1 Planctomycetota bacterium
CACGCGGCCGACTACGGCATCCCGTTCCGCGCGCTGCTCGACCGCGAGCACCGCCTGGTCGAGCACGCCGGGGTCGAGGTCACGCCCGAGGCCGCCGTGCTCGGCCGCGACGGCAGCGTGCTCTACCGCGGCCGGATCGACGACCGTTGGGTCGATTTCGGGAAGCGGAGGCCGCGTGCCACGCGGCACGATCTCCGCGACGCGCTCGACGCGATCCTCGCCGGCGGCCCAGCCCCGCCCTCCAGCGGGCGCGCCGTCGGCTGCTACATCGCGCCGCTCGACTTTGGTCTCGAATAGGGCCGGGGCCTGGGTGCGGCCCGGAGAGGGGGCGAGCAGCCGCCCGCACCTCCAAGCTTCGGAGCCCCGGGTAAGTCGCCCCGACCGGCGGGGTCCGTAGGGGGCAGACGAGCTGCCCCCTACGCCGCAAGGTGCAAGGTCGCGGGCCCTAGAACCGCACCGTCAGGTTCGCGCGCACCTGGCGCGGGCGCTGGAACGCGCGCCGCGTCGGGTAGGCGTCACCCAGACCCGCCTCGCCGGGCCGTCCCGAAAGGCGCCCGAACTCGAGAAGCTGCAGGCGCTGCTGGTTGGTGACGTTGAGCACCTCCACCCGAGCCTCGCCGCGCAGCGCCTTCCAGCCCAGGGGGAAGCCCCAGGCCGTGCTCATGTTGAGCGTGTAGACCGAGGGCGTGCGCCGTCCCGCAGCTCCGAACGGATCGATCAGCACCAGCACCGAGTCACTGGCCGCGTTGCCGCCGGTCAGGAAGCTGGTCGGCAGCGTCTCCTCGCGCACCCAGGGAATCCCGCTCTGGAACGAGAGGTGACCGCCCACCGTGACGTCGTGCGTGCCGAGATCGAAGCGCTTGAAGCCGAACGAGTTGAAGATGATCGGCCGGTCCGTGTTGTTGTCGACGCCGAGCCGGTTGATGGTCGAGACCGGCTGGCCCAGGAACGGCGTGAGCTTGGCCGCGCAGTCGACCGGATGGCTGCGCGCCGCCTGGGCCGCCTGGCACTGCGTGATCATCGCCGGGGTCAGGACCACGTGCAGCTCCTCGCCGTACTCGCTGTTGGTGTTGTTCCACCACGCGCCCGACCCGGTGGTCCGGGTCTCCGACCAGGTGATGTTGTTGTAGAGCGCCCAGCCTCCGCTGAAGCGCCGGTTGACCTGCGCCTGCAGCGCCTTGTAGCGCTTGATGCCCTCCTGGAAGTTGTCGAGCGTCTCCTGGCTCACCTGCGGCGGCAGGCCGTTCGCCAACCGTGCCGCCTCGAGCCTGGCGAGGATCGCGGGGTAGTCCTTGTAGTTGGCGGCCAGCTCGAACTGCTCACCGCGCGGGCCGAGCTGCACGGTCGAGCCGATCATGTCCTCGAGGTCCCAGTAGAGCGCCTTGGTGTCGAGCGCCCAGTTCCTCGCGAACTGCCACTCGAACCCGAGGATCGCCTCGTCCTTGAAGTACGGCGTGATGTCGGACTCGAAGAAGCCCTGATCCACGAGGTCCCAGATGGTGATGTCGGCGAAGTCGCGGAAGATCGCGTTGTAACCGACGCCCTTCACCCGACACTGCGCGAAGAGGGGGTGGTTGAACAAGCCGGCGGTGTTGCCGAGGGCGACGTCGAGCGGGCTGCAGAAGAGGATGTCGCGGAAGCCGCGCGTCCCCTGCCACTGGTCGTCCAGGCGCTGGTAGATCCAGGCCTGGTTCAAGAGCGCGTGGTAGCGGCCGACGTTGAGGCTCACCAGCATCCCGCCGTCGCCCTTGATGTCGTAGCTGGTCGAGAAGCGCGGCGAGACGTAGTCGTCCTCGAACACCGTGCGCCGGATGTCGTTCAACCCCTTCTGGTTCTCCGCCCGGAACCCGACGTTGAACGTCCAGTGGTCGCCGAGGGTGAAGCGATCGCGGATGTAGAGCGCCGTGTTCTCCACCTCGCTGTCGCCGGTGCCGCGATCGGAGGTCAGGAAGTCGGCGTTGTAGTCGCGGAAGAGGCAGGCGTTGTTGGGCAGGGCGAACGAGCACTTGGTCGCCGCGATGCCGGCGTCCTTGTAGCCGTAGGGATTGAAGGCGTCGAACACGTATCCCGAGTAGAGCGACGTCCGGTGCTGCTCCCCCTCCCACTTGGTGTCCTGGTAGTCGATGCCGAACTTGAGCTCGTGGTTGGTGCCGACGAACTGGGTGACGCTGGCGTTCGCCTGGTCGCGCGGGAAGACGTTGTTGCCGAACCCGTCGTCGAGAATCCACCCGTTGTGCCAGGCACCGACGAAGCCCTGATCGAGATAGACGCCGTAGTTGTTGCCGGGCCA
>DATKBQ010000091.1:0-14324 GCA_035546375.1 Planctomycetota bacterium
CCTTCTTCGGCGGGCAGCTCGAGCCAGGCGACGGCCCCGCGCGGGCTGAAGACGACGCGCTGGTCGCGGCTCCATTGCAGACCCGAGGCGGCCGCCTCGATCGCGGCGGTCGGGCGGCGCACGTCTTCGAGGGCGCGGGGAGCCCCGTCTAGATCGAAGAGGAAGACCTCGTCCCCGTTCGAGACCCGCAGCGCGCGGTCCTCCTCGGCGAAGGCGATCGAGCGCACGCGTCCGAGCCGCTCCGGCGGAGCTTCGGGCCCCGCGGCCGGCGGCTTCGACTCGCCGGTCGACTCCACCTCGGAGTCGCCCTGCGCAGGCTCCGCCGCGTCCTCGGGGGAAGCTTCGCGCGGCGCCGGCGGATCGCCGTAGATCCGCGCGACGCGCCACGAGCCGCCGGGCTCGGGCGGATCGAGCACGAACACCTCGGAGCCGCGGGCGACGGCGAGGCGGTGGCCGGCATCGCTCCAGGCGCTGAGCAAGGAGGGAGCGCGGCGCGCGGGCCGCGCGTCCGAGGGCACGGCGTGCGACTGGGGATCGGGCAGCAGCGTGGCGATGGGCACGCCTTGGCTGCCGCCGGGCTCCACCGCGTCGAGCTCGAGCACGCGCAGACCCGCGGACTCGTCGAAGGAGCGCTCGCCGCGCTCGTCGGTCGCGATCTCCTCCCAGCGGAAGGCGAGCCAATGGCCGTCCGCGGAGAGCGCCAGGGCGCGCGGCGGCCGGCCGTGGATGCCCGGGATCAGGAAGATCTCCTCGAGCGAAGGCTCCGGGCGCAGCGTGGCGAGCGCGAGGGGCTCGACCGGGCGCGAGCGGCAGGCGACGGCCAATACCGCGCAGGCGGTGACGGCGAAGCGGCGCCCGGGGCGGCTCATCCACTAGAGGCTACAGCCTCGCCGGCGCGCGCGGAACCTCGGTCAAGAGCCCCGCTCGCGAAGCCCGATAAGGGGCGCCGTGGCACCGCCCACCGTCCTCGAGCCGCCTCCGCGCGCCGCGGCCCCGGCGCTGCCGGGGATGAGCGCGCCGCAGCCCGTGCCTGCGTGGCCGCTCGAGCCACCCGCCGAGCTGCCCGCGCGGACCGAGCGGCGCCGAGGCGGCACTCTGGCGCTGGGACTGCAGGGGGCCGTGCTCGCGCTCTTCACGTACGTCCTGGTGTTCAACTGCTCGGTGGTGCGCGGGAGCTCCATGGCGCCCGGCATCCACGACGGCGACCGCATCCTGATCGACCACCTGGGCTACCTCTTCCACCCGATGGAGCGGGGTGACGTGGTCGTGCTCAAGTATCCCTTCGACCCCTCGGTCGACTACATCAAGCGCGTGATCGGGCTGCCCGGCGACGAGGTGGTGCTCGAGGACGGCCGCGTGTGGGTCAACGGCTCCGAGGTGCTCGAGCCCTACGTGGCCCAGCTCGACCCGCTCACGCGCATGAGCGCGCGCGTCCTTCCGGCGCACGTCTTCGTGCTCGGCGACAACCGGCCGCGCTCCTCCGACAGCCGCGAGTTCGGCCAGGTCCCGCGCGACTACGTGCGCGGCAAGGTCGAGCTGCGCGTCTGGCCCCCCGACCGCTTCGGCCGCGTCGAGTGACCTATTTGGGCAACTTCTGAGTCGCAGTCAAAGTTCTACTTTCTCGCTGCGCGACGTGCGGGGCGAGAAAGTGAAACTTTGACTACGACTCGAAAGTTGCCCAGATCCGGCGGGCCGGTACCGTACGGGTGGTGGACGGCGTCTGCCTGGTGACTGGAGGGGTGCGCGGGCTCGGCTTGGCGGCGGCCAGGCGGCTGAGCGCGGACGGCGGGCGCGTGCACGTGACCTGGCGCTCGTCGTCGGACTTGGCGGCCGGCCTCGAGGGCGAGCTCGAGGGGCGCGTCCACCGCTGTGATGCGCTCGATGAGGCCCAGGTGGCCGAGCTGGTACAAGCGGTGCTCGAGCGCGACGGGCGGCTCGACCACCTCGTGCACGCGGTGGGGGAGTACGCGAGCGGGCCGCTGTCGGGGCTCGAGCCGGCCGAGCTGCGGCGGCTCCTGGCGAGCAACGTCGAGAGCTCGATGATCGCCGCCCGCGCTGCCCTGCCGGCCCTGCGCGAGACCCGCGGATCGATCGTCTTCTTCGGATGCGCGGGAGCCGGCGCGCCTCGCGCCTGGCGCCTGGCGGCGGGCTACGCGGCGGCGAAGACCGCGCTCCTCGTCCTCGCCCGCTCGCTGGCGCTGGAGGAGGCGGCGAACGGCGTGCGCGTGAACATGGTCTCGCCGGGGCACGTGCCGCACGAGCACGCCTCCCCGCAGACGCGCGATCCCGAGCTGTGGAAGCGGATCCCGCTCGGCCGCCCCGGCTCGCCGGACGAGGTCGCCGAGGCGGTCGCCTGGCTCTGCTCGCCGGCGGCGAGCTACGTCACCGGCGCGAACCTCGAGGTCGCCGGCGGCTGGATGCTCTGAGGCCGCGCTGCCCGAGCGGCGCCACGCGAGACTGGCCTGCGAACTGCGTTCGCTCCATGATGACCGCCATGGATTCCATGGTCCTCCGCCGCCACGCGATGCTCGCCATCGCGGCGGCCCTCGCCAGCTTCGGTTGCCGCGCCGAGCCTCCGTCGCGCGCGGAAAGCCTCCCGGCCGCGCGGGCGACGCTCGCCTATCCGCGGCCCGAGCGAGGCGACGTCGTCGACCTCTACCACGGCGTGAGCGTGCCCGACCCCTACCGCTGGCTCGAGGACCCCGACACGCCCGCGGCGCGCGACTGGATCGAGGCCGAGAACCGCCTCACTTCCGCCTACCTGGCGGAGGTCCCCTCGCGCGACGCGATCCGGCGGCGGCTCGAGGAGCTGTGGGACTACGAGCGCTTCGGCCTGCCCTACCGCGAGGGCGGGCGCATCTTCCTGACGCGCAACGACGGACTGCAGAACCAGAGCGTGCTCTACGTCCTCGACGCTGCAGGCGCCGAGCCGCGCGAGCTGCTGGATCCGAACGCGCTCTCGCCCGACGGCACCGTCGCCCTGTCGGGCACCGCGACGAGCGAGGACGGCCGCTGGCTGGCCTACGGCTTGGCCGAGGCCGGCTCGGACTGGAACACCTGGCGCGTGCGCGACGTGGACAGCGGCCGCGACCTGCCCGATACGCTGCGCTGGATCAAGTTCTCGCGTCCGGCCTGGAAGAAGGACGGCACGGGCTTCTTCTACGGGCGCTACGACGAGCCGCGGCCGGGCGCGGAGCTGTCGCAGGTCAACTACTTCCAGAAGCTCTACTTCCACGCCCTCGGCACCGAGCAATCGCGCGACGTCCTGGTCTACGAGCGGCCCGACCAGAAGGAGTGGGGGTTCCGCGGCCAAGTGAGCGACGACGGCGCTTGGCTCGTGCTCTCGGTGACGCAGGGCACCGACCCGCGCAACCGCGTCTTCTACCTGCCGCTCGAGGGGCCGCCGCCGCCGGCTTCCGCCGGAGCGGTGGTCGAGCTGATCGGCGAGCTCGAGGCGTCCTACGACTTCGTCGGCAACGAAGGCCCGATCTTCTGGTTCCGGACCGACCTCGGCGCGCCGCGCGGCCGGCTGATCGCCATCGACACCCGCGAGCCGGCGCGCGAGCGCTGGCGCGAGGTCTTGGCGGAGTCCGAGGCCACGCTGCGCGGCGTGGACGTGATCGGCGGGCACTTCGTTGCGAGCTTCCTCGAGGACGCCCACTCGGCGGTGAGGGTCTTCGACCTCTCCGGCCGTCTCGTGCGCGACGTCGACCTGCCGGGCCTGGGCACCGCGGCAGGCTTCTCGGGCGAGTCGGACGATCCCGAGACCTTCTACGCGTTCACCAGCTTCACCAGTCCCGGCGTGATCCACCGCTACGACGTCGCGAGCGGCCGGAGCGAGGTCTTCCGGGCTCCCGAGCTGCGCTTCGATCCCTCGCGTTACGTGACCGAGCAGGTCTTCTACCGCTCGAAGGACGGCACGCGAGTCCCGATGTTCCTCACGCGCCGCAAGGACCTCGCGCGCGACGGGTCGAACCCCGCGCTGCTCTACGGCTACGGCGGCTTCGAGGTCTCGCTGACGCCGTCCTTCAACCCGGCGCGCATCGCTTGGCTCGAGATGGGCGGGATCTACGCCGTCGCCAACCTGCGCGGCGGCGGCGAGTACGGCCAGGCTTGGCACCAGGCCGGCACGAAGCTCTCCAAGCAGAACGTGTTCGACGACTTCATCGCCGCCGCCGAGTGGCTGGAGACGAGCGGCTGGACGTCGCGCGGCCGCGTCGCCATCCAGGGCGGCAGCAACGGCGGGTTGCTCGTGGCGGCGTGCATGATCCAGCGCCCCGATCTCTTCGGCGCCGTCGTCGCGAACGTCGGCGTGCTCGACATGCTGCGCTTCCACCGCTTCACGATCGGGTGGGCCTGGACCAGCGACTACGGCTCGGCCGAGGATGCGACGGAGTTCGAGGCGCTGCGCGCTTATTCGCCCTACCACAACCTGCGCGAGGGGACCTGCTACCCGCCGACCTTGATCACGACCGCCGACCACGACGACCGCGTCGTCCCGGCCCACAGCTTCAAGTTCGCCGCGGCGCTGCAGCACGCGCAAGGCTGCTCGAATCCCGTGCTGATCCGCATCGACGTCCGCGCCGGCCACGGCGCCGGCAAGCCGACGACGAAGCTGATCGATCAATACGCCGACGAGATGGCGTTCCTCGTCCGCGAGCTGCGGGTCTCGGCGAGCCGCGTCGAGCCACTCTCCGGCCGGGAAGGCTCGGCGCCCGGTGCCCGCCCCGTGCCGTCGAGGCGCTGAGCCGCGCTGTCGGGCTCTCCGGCGCGCTCGAGGTGCGCTGCTGCCCGGTGAAGCCGCCTCAGCGCCCCTCGGCGAGCGTCGAGCGCAGCGCGAGCAGCGCGTAGGCGCTCGCGAGCAGCGGGTTGCCCTCGTACCAGCGCGGGCTGTTCGCGTTGACCCACGAGCCGTCGGCCTTGCTCTGCATGGCGACCAGGCGCCCCGCCAGCTCCGCTCTCCAGTCGTGCCGCACGCCCGCCGCATCGACGATCGCGTCCGCGCCGTAGGCCTCGAGGGCGTGCGCCATCGTGTAGAAGTAGTAGAAGAGCCCTTGGTAGGCGGCGGCCGGGTCGCTCGAGCCCTCGAAGCCCGGGTTGACGTCGAGGGTGTAGTTCTTCTGGCACCAGTCGAAGGCCGCCTTCATCCGCGGATCGTCCTTCGGGAGGCCCGCGAAGACGAAGCACTTGAGCAGGGCGTAGGTCATCGAGCCGTAGGAGCGCGGCACCTTGACGCCGCCCTCGAGCTCGACGAAGCCGGCCTTCGAGTCGCCGGGCGCGTACACGCCGCCGCCGTCGTCGCCGCTCGCGATCACGGCTTCGCCCTCGGCGATGCGCACCGTGTTCGATTCCGAGCGGTTCTGGCAGCGCTCGAGGAAGCGCAGCGCCTTCTTGTAGGTGGGCGCGTCGGAGGGAAGCCCCGACGCCGCCAGAGCCTCGAGCGCCATCTGCAAGTTCGAGAGGTCCGGCCGCTCCGTGCTGCCATAGCCGATGCCGCCGTAGTAGAGATCGCCCTCGCTGTAGCCCTCGCCCTCGTCCGCCTGGAGCCCGGCGAGGAAGTTCTGCGCGCGCGCGATCGCATTCCCGTGGCGCTCCTCGCCCGAGCGCACCAAGGCCAGGATCGAGGCCGAGGTGATGTAGTTGGCGAGCTTGCCGTCGTGGATCGAGCCGTCCGCGCGCTGCAGCGAGACGAGCCACTCGAGCCCCTTGTCGATCACGCGCTGCACCTCGGGCGGGCGCGGCGAAGGCAGGGCCTCCAGCGCGGCGATCGCCATCGCCGTGATCCCCGCGTCCGCCTTCCCCGGCGCGCCGAAGCGGCCTCGCTCGTCCGCCTGCGAAGCGAGGAAGAGCGCGCCGCGGCGCATCGCCTCCAGGGTGGCCTCGCGATCCGCCTTCTGCGCGGCGGGGAGCGCCTGCGCCGGCCGCGCCTGGGCTCCTCCCGGCGGCGCGGCAGGCGAGAGCACGGCGTGCGCCTTGCTCAAGAGGATCACCGCCTCGGCGGTCTCGGCCACGCGCCCGCGCTTGCCCTCCCAGAACCCGGCAGGGTCGCGGCTCTTCGAGAGCTCCTGCACGAGCACCCGCGCCTGCGCGAGCGTGCTCACCTCGCCCGTCCCGTCCCAATCGGCGTTGCCGAGGTCCTTCTCGCCGAGGAAGGCCAGGGCGTGGGCGAGCGGCGCGGCGGTGTCCTCGCTCGCGATGGGCAGCAGCGCGCCGACCGCGAGCCGCGTCTGGTCGCGACAAGCCTCCTCCGAGGCGGCGCCGTCGCAGATCGCGCCGTTCTCCTTCTGGCGCGCGAGCAGGAACTCCACCGCGCGTCGCACGAACGGGCCGTCGGCCGGGCGGTAGCGGTCGGGGCACTGGGCGAAGGCGCGCACGGCGAGCGCGGTCGGCTCGACGCCGCCGCCGTAGGAGCCGTCCTTGGGGTCCTGGACGGAGCGCAGCCAGCGGATCGAGACGCGGATCTCCTCTTGGAGGTTCGGCGCCTGCGGGGGCGTGCCCTGCGCGGCGGCGGGCGCGGGAACGGCGAGGACGGCCAGGGCAACGCTCAGCGGGGCGAGGAGGCTCTTCATGGGGGGATCGTAGTGCGGCGGGGGACCTTCACAACCGAGGGGCGCAACCGGGGAACGCGGGTGCCGGCAGAAGCCCTACGCAGCGGCGGGCGCCAGGTTCGCCACCACGGACGCACGGATCGGTGCCGCTCCGGGTTCGGGTAGGGTAAGCCCCGTGGCCCCCGAGCCGCGCTTCGTGCCGCTGGACTTCCGCCGGCTCCCGCTCGCGGAGATGCTCGAGCGCGCGCGCGCCTTCCGCAGCGAGGTGGAGCGCCGGCGCAGCGTGCGCCACTTCAGCGCCGATCCCCTTCCAGAGGGGCTCCTGGAGGAATGCCTGCGCGCCGCCGGCAGCGCCCCCTCGGGCGCGAACCGCCAGCCGTGGACGTTCGTCGTCGTTCGCGACCGCTCGATCAAGCGCGAGATCCGCCTCGCGGCGGAGGAGGAGGAGCGCCGGCTCTACGGCGAGCGCATCACCGCGGAATGGCGCGAGGCGCTCGAGCCCCTGGGCACCGGCCCGGAGAAGCCGTTCCTCGAGACCGCGCCGGCCCTGATCGCCGTCTTCCGCCACGCGTGGGAGCTGGACGGCGAGCGCAAGCGCACGAGCTACTACTCGCAGGAGTCGGTCGGGATCGCGGTCGGCGTCTTGCTCGTCGCGCTACACACCGCGGGCGTCGCGACCCTGACGCACACGCCGAGCCCGATGGGCTTCCTGCAGCGCATCCTGGAGCGGCCCGAGAACGAGCGCGCCTATCTCTTGATCCCCGTCGGCTACCCGGCGGAGGGCTGCCGCGTGCCGGACCTGGGGCGCAAGGCGCTGGACGAGATCGCGGTGTGGCGCTGAGCTCTCGCCGCGCAGGGCACGCTCGGCTCGATCGTCGCGCCGCGGCAAGCCTGCGCGCCGTTACGGCGCGAGCTTGACCGCCGTCCCGTAGGCCAGGAACTCCGCCGCGCCCGAGGCGATCTCGCAGGTCGCGAAGCGCAGCCCGATCACGGCGTCCGCGCCGCGCGCGCGCGCCTCCTCGACCATGCGGTCGAACGCCTGCTCGCGCGCCTCGGCCAGGAGCTTGGTGTACTCCTCGATCTCGCCGCCCACGAGGTTCTTGAGGAAGGCGCCGATGTCCAGCCCGGCGTGGGCGGCGCGCACGGTGTTGCCGCGCACCAGCGCGATCGCGCTCTCGACCCTCCGGCCGGGCACCTCCTCGGTGGTCACGACGATCATCGGCGGATCTCCGCGTAGGGGTCGTAGACTCGGGTGCGCAGCCGCGCGCGCACCGCGAGCGTGAAGAGCAGCGCCGCGCCGGCGAGCAGCGCGCCCAGGCCGAGCTTCGGGACCAACCCGATGTCGCCGGCGATCAAGGTCCAGACGCACCATCCGAGCAGGACCGCGAGCCCGCTACCGAGCAGGAGCCAGCCCAGCCGGCGTCCCGCGCGGTGCAGGGGCTCGGCCTCCAGCCGGCGCCACTCCATGTCCATCGGCTCGGGTCCGGCCGCGCGGCGCGCCAGCACCTCCAGCCGCCGGAAGCGCACGACCTCCAGAGCGAGGTCGCTGCGCGTCGCGAGCACCGCCTCGAACTCGCGCCGCTCTCCCTCGGCCAGCTCGCCGTCGGCGTAGGCCATCGCCAGGATCTCCTCGCGGGTCGGTTCCCGCTCGCCTGCGCTCATCGTGCCTCTCCGGTTCGTTGCGTCCTCGCGCGGGAGCCGGCCGCGGCGGGCAGCCCTTCGTCGTCGTCCAACAGCCCCCCGAGCCCTTCGCGCATCCGCCGCCGGGCGTGGAACAGGCGCGACATGACCGTGCCGATCGGGATCGCGAGCACGTCCGCGATCTCCTGGTAGCTCAGCTCGCGGAAGTGGCGCAGCGAGAGCACCTCGCGGTCGCGCGCCGACAGCCGGCGGAAGGCCTGCCAGAAGATCCGCGCGCGCTCGTCCGACTCCAGGGGATCGGGCTCCTCGCGCTCGTCGGCGATCTCCCAGTCGCCCTCGTCATCCGCCTCCGGCCCGCGCGGCGCGCTCAGCGAGCGCTTCGCGATCCGCCCCTCGCGCCGCAGGAAGCTGTAGCAGGTGTTGCGCAGGATCTGGTGGAACCAGGGCAGGAACGGCTCGCCCTCGCGGTAGGTGTCCCGCGCGCGGTAGACCTTGAGGAAGGCCTCCTGCGCGACGTCCAGGGCGTCCTCGCGGGAGCCGACCAGCCCGCGCGCTACGTGGAAGGCCTGCGAGCGCAGGCCCTCGACCAAGCGGTCGAAGGCCTCGCGGTCGCCGTGCTTGGCGGCGGCCATGAGCAGGCTCGTCTCGGCGCCCATCGAGCACGGCTCGTACGCCTCCCGCGGCGGGGCATTCACCGGCGGCTCGCGCATCGGCGGCTCGGGCGCCTCCGCTCCGGGACTGGATCCGCTCTTCACGTCGCCTCGGGGCTGCGCTCGCCCAGCGCGGCGGCGAGCACGTGCGCGGCGGCGCGGTCGGATGCGCCCGCCGGGCCGAGGCGCCGGGCCGCCAGGTCGAGACCCTGCCGGCAGCTCCGCCGCCAAGCCGGATCGTTGTAGCACCGCCGCAGCGCCGCGCAAACCGCCTCCGTCGGTCCCTCGCCGGCGAAGCAGAACTCGGGGTAGACCTCGCGCGCCCCGAGCAAGTTGGGCGATGCGAAGTACGGCGCCAGGAGCAGCTGGCGCGAGAGAACGGCCTCGGCGCGGCTCGCCAGTCGGTAGACCACGACCGCGGGCAGCCGTTGATGGAGCAGGTCGATGAGCACCGTGCCCGAGACCGACAGCGCGGCCCGCGCGCGCTCCAGCGTCCCGTGCAGGTCCCCGAGGGCGAGGCGGGCCCAACCCTCGGCGCCGGAGCGGGCGAGGTGCCCCGCGAGCCGCGCGCGCTGTGCGGGATCCGCGTGCGCGACCTCCACCTCCAGGTCGGGGACCTCGAGCCTCAGCCGCGCGGCGGCCGAGAGCATCCACGGCAGGTTGCGGTCGATGACGCCCGAGCGGCTTCCGGGCAGGAGCACGAGCGTGCGGCTCGCCTCGTCCGCGCGCGGCGGCGGCGCCGCGGGGAGCTGGTCGAGGAGCGGGTGGCCGACGTGGTGCGCGCGCACGCCGCGCCGCTCGAGCCAGGCGCGCTCGAAGGGCAGGATCGTCAGCGCCCGATCGACGGCGCCGCGGTAGCCGGCCACGCGCCAGGGGGCCCAGCCCCAGAGCTGCGGGGCGACGTGGTGCACGACCGGCACGCCGTAGCGACGCGCGATGCGGCCGAGCGGCACGTGCAGGGCCGGCGAATCGACCAGGGCGCAAACGTCGGGCCGTTCGTCGCGCAGGGCGCGCGCGGCGGCTTCCAGCAGGCTGAGGTAATAGGGCAGCGAGGCCAGCATGCCCTCGAAGCCCATGGCGGCGCGCTCGACCGGCTCGCCGACGAGGCGCACGCCGGCGGCGCGCAGGCGGCGGCCGCCGAGGCCTGTGAGCTCGGGCTCGGGGGCGCCGAGCGCGGCGAGCCGCTCGCGCAGCGCGGCGACCAAGCTCAGGGCGTGCGCCTCGCCGGAAGCCTCCGCGCAGGAGACGAACAAGCGCAGCGCCCGCTCGGGCGGAGCGGAATGGGCGGGAGCCGGCTCCGGCTGGACCGGCCGATGCAGCTCGTCCGCCAGCTCGGCGCGCAGCGCGCCGGAGCACATCGCGAAGTCGAAGGCCCGCGCCGGCAGGAGCGCCAAGCCGCCGAGGGCCCGCGCGAGCTCGAGCCCCACCGCCGCCCGCGGGGGCACGGCACGCCGCGCGCCAGCTCGTTGCGGCTCCATGGCAGGCGGAAGGGTAGTGGCGCGGCCGGCGCCACGCGAGCGCCGCGCTCGCACGTGGCGCAGCCGCGCCTCCGGGCGCGGCGCGTCCTCGGTTCCGCGCGAGCGCGGCCCGCTCGCACGTGGCGCAGCCGCGCCTCCAGGCGTGGCGCGTCCTCGGTTCCGCGGGCGCGGCCCGCGCCGGCGCGGGTGGGCCTACAATGCGATCCGTGCTGCGGCTCGCCGGATACTTCGTGCTGGTCCTCGCGCTGCTCGCGGTCCTGCGCCAGATCCCCTGGGTCGGCGGGCTCTTCCGCGGGCTGCTGGGCTTCTGGATCGCCGTGCTGCTGCTCTCCGCCTTCGTGGCGCGGATGTCGCAACTGCTGCTCGCCCGGCGCAAGCTCCAGGCGCAGATCCGAGTGCTCGAGGGCGTCGACAGCCCGCACAACCGCGGGAAGCTCGGATCGCTGCTCCTGGCCCACGGTCGCGCGCGGGCCGCGCTTCCACACCTCGAGCGCGCCGTCGCGGGCGAGCCCGAGACCCTCGAGTGGCGATACCGCAGGGGCTTGGCGCTCGCACGGCTCGGGCGCGTCCAGGAGGCGGAACGAGAGCTGGCGGCGGTCGCCGAGATCGACGAGGAGTACGGATACGGGAGCGTCCAGCTCCAGCTCTCGCGGCTGCGGCTGGATGCCGGCGACGCCCAGGGCGCACTGGCGGCGCTCGATCGCTTCCAGACGAACCATGGCCCGAACCCCGAGAGCGCGTACCGGCGCGGGCTGGCGTCGCGCAAGCTCGGCCGGCGCGAGGAGGCCCGCGAGAGCTTCCGCAGCGTGTCCAAGCTCGCGCGGGGCTCGGCGCACTTCCAGCGCCAGCAGAATCGGGGCTGGGTGCTGAGGGCGATGCTCGCGAGGTGGGTGTAGGCGATCCGGCCGAGCCTCGCCGGGCGCCGGGCGCTACGGCACCCGGCGCTCGAAGGCGAAGAGCGATGCGCCGAGGCAGAAGAGGCTCGCGAGCGCCAGGGCGGTGACCAGCCCCGTCTCGAGCCCGCCGGTCCGGAAGATGCGCATGAAGCGCTCGATGTCCGCCAGGCGGAAGATCGAGTAGTGGGTCACGCGCTCCACCAGGTAGATCGCGAACTCGAAGATCGAGAGGAAGAGCACGGCGGTCGCGATCGGCAGCGCGCTGCGCCCGAGCGTCGAGAGCAGGAAGGTCAGGCTGTAGAAGGCGAGCAGGAAGACCGATTGGTGGACGGCGCCGAGGAGCAGCGGGCGCAGCGGCAGTCGGTCGTCGACGTAGGTCAAGAGCCACGGGATCGAGAGCGTGGTCAGGAAAACCGGCAGGACGACCGCCAGCGCGCCGAATCCCCAGCGCTCGAGCAGGATGCGCCGGCGCGACAGCGGCCGGGCGAGCCAGATCTCGAGCGTCCCGCGGTGCGCCTCGCCGGCCACGGCGCCGGCCGCGAACAGGACGGCGGCGGCGGTGCCGAGCGTGTTGCAGCCTTTGAAGAAGTGTTGCCCGGCGAGATAGGCGGCGAGCCCGCCGGTCTCGACCGCCTGGAGCAGGTTCTGGACGACCGGCAGCGGCACCAGCCCGCGCAGGCGGCCGAAGTGCTCGCGGAAGGTCGGCCAGTAGAGGATCGCACCGACGAGCATCGCCTCGAGCAGGATGGTGAAGCCCGCCAGGCGGAAGAGGAACGTGCGCAGCGCCGGGCGCATCAGCAGGGCTCCACGCCGTACAGGTCGCCGTACAGCTCCTGCAGCGACGGCTCGCCGTAGGCGAGCGTGCGCGGGGCGGGCAGGTCGTCCGCGCGGGCGAGCGCCGCGAGGGCGGGGCGCGGGTCGGGCTCGGCCAGCTCGAGCACGACGTGGCCCGCCGAGGCGCGCGCCTGCGCCAGGGGACCCAGCGCGCGCGCCGCGCGCCGTGCGGCGGCGCCCTCCACGCCGATCTTGCGGCCGGCGTCCAGGAACACGAAGGTGTCGCACGCGCGGTCCACCTCGGCGAGATGGTGCGAGGACAAGAGGATCGCCGTGCCGCGCGCGGCGTCCTCGCGCAGGAGCTCGAGCAGGAGGCTGCGCCGCGAGGGATCGAGGCCTTCGGAAGCCTCGTCGAGGATGCGCACCGCCACGCGCGGGGCCATGGCTGCGGCGAAGAGGAGCTGGCGCTTCATGCCGTGGCTGTAGCCGCGCACGCGTCGCTCGAGCGGCAGCCCCAGCTCGCCGCCGAGCGTCCTCGCGCGCTCGCGCGCCTCGCGCTCGCGCCCGCGCAGGAGCCAGTCGAGGTGGTCGCGCCCGCGCATCTCGCCGTACAGCGCGATCTCGCCCGGCGCGTAGGTCGAGCGGCGCCGCGCGCGGGTGCCGTCGCCGGTCACGGGGACGCCCGCCACCTCGGCCTGGCCCGCGTCCGGCCGCACGAGGCCGACGAGCATGCGCAGGAAGGTGCTCTTGCCGCTGCCGTTCGGCCCGAGCAGGCCCGTGATCCCCGGCCCGAGGTCCAGGTCGAACGGGAGCACCGCCGGCCGGCCTCGGAAGCTGCGCGCGAGGCCGCGGGCGACGATGCGCGGCTCGCCGCGCTCACTCGAGGGCATGCGCGCCTCCCTCGGCATCCACCAGCACCTCGGCCGAGCACCAGCTCCCATCCCCGGTGCCGCGGCCGTAGCGAGCGTCGTCGAGCAGGACATGGGTGCCGCGTTCGTGCCGTTCGAGCCGCGCGAAGGGCAGCCGCGCGAAGCTCCGGAAGCCCGGAACGGCCTCGAGCGCCGAGCGCGTGCGCGGATCGTCGAGCCGGCGCTCGACGCGCTGCGTCGGGCCATGCTCCCCGCCCAGGCGCACGTCGCGCCGGTAGATGGCCGCGGGCGTCTCCACGATCAGCGACCAGTCGAGCGGCCGCGCCAGCGCGGGAAGGTGGGTGAGCGAGAGCACGGATTCGCCGGCGGCGCGCGCCTCGGCGAGCGCGGGCGCCGCCGCGCGATCGGCCATTCGGCCGAAGAGCGCCAGGGCGCCGAGATAGAGGGTGACGAGGATGGCCGAGACCGCCAGCGCCGCGCGCGGACGCCCGCGGCCCCAGCCGAGCGCGTAGGCGATCGCGAGCATGGAGAAGCCCGCGATCCAGACGGCTCCGGTTCTGGGAGGCGCGCGCTCGGAGCCCAGGGTCAGGGCCGCGCCCAGCGCGCCGAAGACGGCGAGCGCGATGGAAGTGGCGCGCGTGCGCCCCGCCGCGAGGAAGCCGCCGGCGGCGAGCAGGAGCCAGATCCACGGGTCGACGATGAAGGCGATGTCCCCGTAGTGCCAGCGCGCGTCGAACGGCAGCCAGGGCCGGACGCCGTAGACGTTCAGCCAGTCGAGCGCGAGGTGGCTGGCGAGGCCTGCCGCGCAAAGGATCGAGAGGCGGCGCGCGGCGTGCGGGGGCGCGGGCTCGCGCCGGCGAGCGGCGCGGCGGCGCTCGAGGAGGGCGGCGAATGCGGCGAGGAGGCCGGTCTGGACGGCGAGGCCCGCGAAGGAGTGGGTGATGCCGCGGTGGTGGAGGAGGTAGGCGTCGTGGCTTGGGCCCCAGAGGAGGTCGACGTCGGGCAGGTTCGCGGCGGCGACGAGCAGCGGGAGGGCGAGCGGGGATGTGGAGCCGAGGCGGGTGCGCGCGAGGAGCAGGCCGGTGAGGGTGTGGCTGAGGTTGTCCATCGCGCGGCGGGCGGGATTCTAGCGGGAGGTCGCGGGGCGGGGAGCGAGCGTGCAGAGTGAGAGTTCGTCTCCGCGACGGTTTACCGGTTTCGGATACCTGCGACTTACTCGCGGTAGCGGGTGCTGCGAGTGCTGCGAGTGCGCTGGATCTCGAGCGGTGCAGGGGCGCCCTTCGGGCGCTTCGGCGGCCGAGTACGGCCGCCGGATTCCGTGCGCTCAAGCCCACTTTCCGCACTTCGCGCCGGCGCTTCCCCTGGATTTCTCTTCGGCGGGGGTGAGGAGGCCGTGGGGGTTGGGTTGCGGTCGCGCAGTCGCTCCGCTTCGTCTATCGGCGCGCTGCGGCCCGAGCTTGCCCGAAGA
>DATKBQ010000092.1:0-2260 GCA_035546375.1 Planctomycetota bacterium
GGGAAAGCGGGACATGTTGACCTGGCACCGTACTAACTGCCGATGGTCAGCAAGAACTCGGCGTTGCTCTGCGTCTTGCGCATCTTCTGCACGAGCATCTCCATGGCCTCGACCGGGTCGAGCTCGTTGAGCACCTTGCGCAGCATCCACACGCGCCGGATCTCCTCGGGGGTGAAGAGCAGCTCCTCCTTGCGCGTGCCGGAGCGGTTGATGTCGATGGCGGGGAAGATGCGCCGGTCGGCGAGGCGCCGGTCGAGCACCAGCTCCATGTTGCCGGTGCCCTTGAACTCCTCGAAGATGACCTCGTCCATCTTCGAGCCGGTCTCGATCAGCGCCGTGCCCAAGATCGTCAGCGAGCCGCCGCCCTCGATGTTGCGCGCGCTGCCGAAGAACTTCTTGGGGAACTGCAGGGCGCTGGCCTCGATGCCGCCCGAGAGCAGCTTGCCGTTGTTGGGCGCCTCGATGTTGCAGGCGCGCGCCAGGCGCGTGATCGAGTCGAGCAGGATGACCACGTCCTCGCCGGCCTCGACCATGCAGCGCGCCTTGCGGATGACCATCTCGGCCACCTGGATGTGGCGCCAGGCGGGCTCGTCGAAGGTCGAGCTGATCACCTCGCGGTCGCCCTCGGGCAGCATGCGCTCGAAGTCGGTGACCTCCTCGGGGCGCTCGTCGATCAACAGGATCAACAGGTGCGCGTCGGGCGCGTTCTTGACGATCGACTTGGCCAGCATTTGCAAGAGCACCGTCTTGCCCGTGCGCGGCGGGGCCACGATCAGGCCGCGCTGACCGCGTCCGACGGGCGTGATGAGATCCACGATGCGGATCTCCAGTGGGTTCTCCTCGGTGCCCTCCAGCAGGATGCGCTGCTCGGGGTAGAGCGGCACCAGCTCCTTGAAGGGCGAGCGCACGGCCGCCTCCTCGGGATCGTGGAAGTCGATCTCCTCGATGCGCCCCATGGCCAGGTAGCGCTCGCCCTCGAGCGGCGGTCGCAAGAGGCCCTGCACGGTCATGCCCGGCACCAGGCCGTAGCGCTGCACCATCGAGGGCGGCAGGTAGGGGTCCTCGACGCTGGGCAGGTAGGCGTAGTGCGGCGAGCGCAGGAAGGCGTGGTTGTCCTTGACGTCGAGCGTGCCGCTGGCGCGCAGCAGCCGTCCGTCCTTCAGACGATGGCGGGCGAGTTCCCAGATCACCTCCTCGCGCTTCTTGCCGTCGAGGCCGTCGAGGCCTTCCTCCTCGGCCGTGTCGTGCAGGTCGGCCAGCGAGAGCTTGAGCAGCTCGGCGTACTCGCCGAACTCGGGCTCCTTGGCCTTGCCGCGCTTGGGCTTGGCCGGCTCGTAGAGCGCCTCGAGCTCAACCTCGGGCAGGTCGCGCGGCAGCTTCTCGTAGTCGATCCAGACCTGCTCGACGGTCTTGAGCGTGTGCGGGAGCAGACCCGCACGCTGGGGCTGGGTGCCGCCGCCGCCGGGGCGATGCTTGTTGCGGAAGCGCTTGCGGCTCTTCTGGTATTGGGCCATGCGGGATTCTCGGTCAGGGGGCCGCGCGGGCGGCGAGCAGGGAGGTCACGGCCGCGGACAGTTCCGCGAGGTCGCCGTGGTTGGGGATCACGTGGTGTGCGCGCGCGCGCTTGGTCTCGAGCGGGAGCTGCAGGGCCTCGCGCCGAGCGAGTTCGCCCGCCGGCCAGCCCCGCGTGCGCCGCGCGCGCTCCTCGCGCAGCTCCCGGGGAGCGTCCACGAAGACCAGTGCGTCGCAGCACTCGACGAGCCCGTGCCGGTCGTCGTGCTCCAGGAGGAGCGGGACGTCCAGCGCGACGCGCGGCACGCCGGCGGCGCGCGCGGCCTCGAGCTCGGCGTGCATCCTGACGCGGACCGCGGGGTGAATCCAGCCCTCGAGCCAGGCCAGCTCCGCGGGGGCCCCGAAGACGCGCTCGGCCACCTGACTTCGGTCGGGGCTGCCGTCGGGAGCGAGCACGGCCGCGCCCCAGCGCTCGAGCAGCCGTCGCCGGCCCTCCTCGGACGACAGCGCCTCGTGGGCGATGTGGTCGGCGTCCAGCACCAGACCGTCGGGTCCGGCCAGCGCGCGCGCGACCGCCGACTTGCCCGAGGCGATGCCGCCCAGGACGCCGAAGACGGTGGTCGGGGAGGGCATGCGGGGGCGTGAAACCGGTGAGCGGGGTGCGGGTACAGGGTGCGCCGGCGCGCGAGCGGTCGTCCGGCCACCCGCACCGACCCGACGTGGCGACCCCGACGATCAGGATCCCGGC
>DATKBQ010000093.1:0-2154 GCA_035546375.1 Planctomycetota bacterium
AAAGCGGCCCCTGAGGCCTGCCGATCACGAGGCAGAAGGCGAACCCGGTGAGGGATTTCAGCGCCTCCCGCGGACGGGGCCTCCGATAACCGATGTCGTGCTCCTTCCGCTCCTCTTCGCGCTGGCCCCGCTCCAGGAGCCGGCGAGCCGCGCCGCGCCCGTCCGCCTCGAGGTCCACGAGGGCCGCGCCCGCCTCGCCCTGCCCGACGGCGTCCTGGAGCTGACCTCCGCCTCCCCGCCGCGCGAGGCCGGCGTCGAGGGCTACCTCGAGGGCGGGGCCGGCACCCGCGTCAGCCTGCGCTGGAGCCGCTCCGCGAGCCTCCACCTCCGCGGCCCCTTCGCCCTGGAGTGGGGGGGCCCGCCGAGAAAGGCCGACGCCCTCCAGTGGCGATTCCTCCAGCTCGGCGAGGGCCACCTGGAGATCCGCAGGGCCCCGGTGCGCCTCGAGCTGCCCGGCGGCTGGGTCGCGCGGGCAGAGCCTTGCGCCGGCTACGTCCGGGCCCTGCCCGGCGGCGGTCTCGAGCTGCACCTCGACGCGGGAGCGCCCCTGCTCTTGGCGCCGCCCGCCTCGGGCTCGCGGCTGAGGCCGCCGCTCACCGTGCTGCCCGGCGCCCGCCTGCGCCTCAGCCTCGGAAGCCGGCTGCCAGGGGCGGCGGCCGCCACCGCCGGCCGCGTCTCCGCCCCATTCGCCCGCCCGGAGGACGAGATCCTCGAGCGCCGGCCGAGCACGCCCCCCTGGGGCGGGTTCACGTGGCCCTGGTCGGAGCCCGCGCCGCCGCGCGCGCGACCGCGCACCCCGGCTACGTCGCCCCCGCGGGGGCCCGTCCCCGGCGGCCAGCTGCGCTGAGGCCGCCTACTTCCGCGGCGCAGGCGCCTCGAGGTGCAGCGTGCACGTCTCGAGGCCAGCGCGCGGCGCGGCCCGTGCCGCAGCCGCACCGCCAAGCTCGGTGCGTCGATCGCCTTGGGGAGTTCCCTGCCGGATTTGCACAGCTCGCGCGCCACACCACACCGGGAGGCCAAGGCTCGACCCTGGGCGGCTGAGGGCCGCTACAGGGAGCCGCGCCGCCGCTCAGGGTCGCGCGTACGCCTCGCAGGCGAGCAGCTCGCGCACCACGCCGGCGAGGTCGTCGGCCCACAGCTCGGGCTCGATCTGGAACGCGCCGTCGCGCAGCGCGTGGCCGGTGCGCACGCCGGCGGTGTGGCAACCGGCGCGGCTTGCGGCGACCGCCTCGAGGCTGCCGTCGCCCACCACCCAGCTCTGCGAGAGCGCTACGCCGTCCACTTGGGCCGCGTGGTAGAGCAGCCCCGTGTCCGGCAAGCGGAAGACGGAGGGCCGGCAGTGCGCTCCCTTGCCCTGCGGGTGGTCCAGGCACGCGTAGCTGCGGGCGACGAGCACCCCACGCCCGCCGAGGTGCGCCAGGAGCGCCCGCTCGAAGGCCTCCCATGAGGCGTCGGCGAGCCGGCCCCGCGCGACCGCATCCTCGTTGCCGATCAGGTAGGTGCGCCACCCCGCCTGGCCGGCGCGGAAGAGCGCGTCGATGGCGCCGGGAACGAAGCGGGCGTCCTCGAAGCGCGCGCAGGGCTCGCGCCCCGGCATCTCGAGCAGCGTGCCCCAGCGATCGACGAAGAGACCGCGCAGGGGGGGCTGGGTGCCGGGCAGGGGCTGGAAGCGTCGGCGCAGGGGAGCGTGCATCGGTCCTCGCAGGGAGCGGGTCGAACGGGATCCATGCGGTTTTCGGACGGACCGTCCGCCGCATGAGGCTCGGCTGCAGCGGGCCGCGCGGGTTCGGGAATGGGCTATGGTTGATCAGGTCGCCTCGGCGGCCGCAGCCGAGTCCTCGCCCCATGTCCAACGCCCTGCGCCTGGCCCTCCTGGTGGACCCCCTGATGGTCCGGCTGGGGGGCGCCGAGCACGCCGGCGAGCTCGCTGCTGCGCTCGCGGCGCGGGGGCACGAGGTCTGCGCCTTCGGCGCCGAGCTCCAGGGAGCCGGCGCTGCGCAGGTGCGCCCCGTGGCGCTGAGCGTGCTCGGCTTCCGTCCCGACGCCGTGCTCGCCTACGACGCCCTCTCGCCCGCCGCTTGGCTCGGGAGCCGCATCGCGCGCCGCCGCAAGATCCCGCTGGTCCTGATCGAGGCCGGCGCGTTCCGCGGCGGC
>DATKBQ010000094.1:0-3819 GCA_035546375.1 Planctomycetota bacterium
CAGGCCGCCGCGCTGCTCCGGTAGGAACGCATCACACACAGGACGAACGCCGCGCACGCCCGACCGCGCACGGCGCACCTCCGACCGAACCCTTTCGCGACGAACCCGTTCCTCCCAGCGCCCCGTCACCATCGACGCGGCGACCACGGAGCGGGACTCGAACCCCCGCATGGGATCCCTCGCCAAGAGTGCAGCGCCAAAGAGCTCGCCCGACGAGCTCAGGCCCCCGCGTCCCGCGCACACGGACGCCCGCAAGGACCGCGACCGATTGCAGACCGACCTGTGGCGCGCCTACCGCCGCCGCCCGGGGTCGACGCAGCGCAACCGCCTGGTCGAGTCCTACCGCCCGTTCGTGCTCGATGTCGTGCGCCGCTTCGCCCAGCGCCTGCCGCGCACCGTCGAGCTGTCCGACCTCGAGACCGCCGGCTCGGTGGGCCTGATGAACGCCGTCGAGAGCTTCGACCCCGAGCGCGGCGTGCGCTTCGAGGCCTACTGCGAGCTGCGCGTGAAGGGCGCCCTGCTCGACGAGTTGCGCCAGCAGGACTGGCTGCCGCGTCCCTGGCGCTCGCGCCTGGAGCGCCACAAGCGCGCCGTCGAGCGCCTGCGCGGCGAGCAGAGCGGCGAGCCGAACGAGGAGGACCTGGCGCGCGAGCTGGACATGACGCTGCTCGCCTACCGGCGCTTCTTCGGCAGCGCCATGCCGCTGGCGCCCGCCGGCAGCAGCCAGACCGCCTCGGGCGACGACGACGACGGCTTCAGCCTGGACGTGGTGCCCGACACCCAGAGCGAGGCGCCCGGCGAGCGCCTGACGCGCGAGGACCTGCTGCGGCTGGTGGCGCAACGCCTGACCGAGCAGGAGTACCGCATCGTCTACCTGCGCTACTGGGAGGAGCTCTCGATGCGCGAGATCGGTCAGATCGAGAGCCTGTCCGAGTCGCGCGTGTGCAAGATCCACTCGCGCCTCCTCGAACGCCTCAAGAGCCGCTTCGGCGCCGACAACGACTGAGGCAGTCGTTCGTCACTCTCCACAAGACTGATGCCTCCGTGGTTGCCTTCCCCCCGAACCACGAGGCACCAACACAAAAGAGCGAGGGCATGGAGCGCGGCTCCATGCCCTCGCAGTCCCGTACGGCCCCGAAGGACCGGACCCGATCGCGCTCCGACCCTTACGAGCCGGAACTCCCCATTGCGACCGGAGCGGGTTCCCCAACCCGCCTGACGGAACGGGCGCAGGCGACGGTCCTCCCCACGAGACCGTGCAGCGCGCTCCTCCTTCGAACGGACGGTGTCGATCGGGTCCCCACCGATCGGGTGCCGCCGTTTCCTCCTCCCCGTCCAGGCCGTCGAAGTCCCCACGTCGACGACCTGCTCTCGGGGATCCGCAGCGAGAACTCGCCGCGGCCCAGCGTCGGTGTCGCGCCCGCAAGGGCGGAGTGCACCGACGTCGTAGGGGCGAATGCGCGGTGGACCGGGTCCGACACCAGCAGCGGAGCGCGGACCGACCGGTCCCTTTGCGCTGCGCGGTCTGCTCGTGCGTGACTCGTCATGGTCGTGTCGTCCAGGGGCATTCGCTGGAGACGCGCGAGCGGCGCGGGCCGAGGGTCCGGTTCACCCCGCGGGAGGGGCCGGGCCGGGGCCGGGGCCGGAGCTGGGCTCCGGACAACGGACCGCTTCTGCGGCGCCGCGAGACGCTCGGGTCTCGCTGCGCCCCTCCGGGAACACGACTCGAAGGCGTTCGGCGGCTCGGCTGCCCGCTCCGCGGCCCCTTCTCCCATTGGGGAGGGGATCGGCGGCGCGGGCCCGTGGCTTTGCGTCCCAGCCTCGCGGCTGGTTTGCCCGTTCGGGCCCTCGGTGAGGCGGCGAAGACTACTTGGAAGTCGCATTCGGGCAAACGCGCGCGCGATTTCTTGTGTCAGGGGCGCGTTGCAAGGACGGAAGTCCTTGTCCAAGCTGGACTTGAGCCGCGCGTCGGGCGGTTCTATCCTGCTCGCCGTGGAGCCGCTCCCGAGCCTCCTGAGAAAGCATTTCCTGGAGCCCGTGGGCGCGGGCTCGCCGGAGGGCGCAGACGCCCGCGGCGGCGCGGCCAACTCCGCCTGCGGCGACCGGCTCGAGCTGGGGCTGTGGTTGGAGGGGAGCCGCGTGGCGCGCGCGCGTTTCCAGGCCGGCGGCTGCAGCGCGCTGATCGCGGCGGCCTCGCTGGTCTGCGAACGCCTGGTGGGGGTGCCCGCGGCCGAGCTCGCCGACATCGACCCGCGCGCCTGGCTGCGCGAGGCCGGCGGTCTGCCGCGCCGCGGCGCACACGCCGGCCTCGTCGTGCAGCGCGCGCTGGCCGAAGCGGTGCGCGGCCTGCCCGCCCGCTATCCTTGAGCCCTGCGAGCCCGACGACCTTGTTCCGTTTCCTCAAGCGATCCGCAGACGACCCCAAGGATGCGGTCGATCCGGCGCGCGCGGTCCTGCTGCGCATCCTCGAACTCAACAAGGAGATGGCGCGCGCCACGCGGCCCGAGCTCCTGCCGGACCGCATCCTGGACGCGGCCATCGAGCTGGCCGGCGCCGAGCGCGGCTTCCTGATCGAGCGGCGGCGCGCCCCTGCGGGCGGCGGCGAGGAGGGGCTCGACTGGGAGGTCGTCGCGGCGCGCAACATCGACCGCGAGAACGTGCGCAAGGGCCTGCGCAAGGTCAGCCGCTCGATCACCACGCGCGTGCTGGAGACCGGCGAGGCCTTCCGCAGCGACGATGCGATCAACGACGACGCGATCGAGCCGCGCGCCTCGATCACCGAACTCAAGCTGCGCAGCGTGCTGTGCGTGCCGCTGCGCGTGGGCGAGGAGGTGCGCGGCTGCCTGCACGTCGACAACCGCTTCGCCCAGGGCCAGTTCGACGCCGGCATCCAGGACCTGCTCGAGGCCTTCGCCGACCAGGCCGCGCTGGCCCTGGAGCGCGTGCACCTCCTGGCCGAGAACCAGGCCGTCGCGCAGCGCCTCGAGGAGGCCAACGGCGAGCTCAAGACCGCGCTCGCCGAGCAGGCGCGCGCCCTGGACACGCTCTCGGTGGCGAGCCAGGTCTCCGACCAGGAGCCGCGCCACGCCTACCCCGACCTGATCGGCCGCGGGCGCGCCATGCGCGCCATGCTGGCGGTGGTGGACCGCATCGTGGACGGCGACTTCCCGGTGCTGTTGCTCGGCGAGAGCGGCACGGGCAAGGAGCTGGTGGCGCGCGCGCTGCACCGCCACGGCCCGCGCGGCGAACGGCCCTTCGTGGCCGTCAACTGCGGAGCGATCGCCGAGGGACTGCTCGAGAGCGAGCTCTTCGGCGCGGTCAAGGGCGCCTACACCGGCGCGCACAGGGACCGACCGGGCCTGTTCGAGTCGGCCGAGGGCGGCGTCCTGTTCCTCGACGAGATCGGCGAGATGAGCCTGGGCCTGCAGGCCAAGCTCTTGCGCGTGCTGCAGGAGCGCCGTGTGCGCCGCGTCGGCGGGCACGACGAGATCGCCTTCGACGTGCGCGTGCTCTCGGCCACCAACCGCGACCTCTCGCGCGAGGTCGCCGCCGGGCGCTTCCGCGAGGACCTCTACTACCGACTCAAGGTGGTGCAGGTCGAGGTGCCGCCGCTGCGCGAGCGGCGCGAGGACTTGCCCGTCCTGATCGAGCACTTCCTGAACGCACAGTACGAGGCCGACCCCGCGGCCAAGGAGAGCGGACGCGCGCGGCCGAAGGTCACGCGCGAGTGCCTCGAGCGCCTGCTGGCCCACGACTGGCCGGGCAACGTGCGCGAGCTCTCCAACGAGATCACGCGCATGGTCGCGCTGGGCGGCGACG
>DATKBQ010000095.1:0-13559 GCA_035546375.1 Planctomycetota bacterium
GAACTCGTTCGTGCGCTGGTCGAGGATCTCGGAGCCCAGGATGTCCGAGGGCAACAGGTCGATCGTGAACTGGATGCGCGCGAAGGCGAGGTCGACCGACTTGGAGAGCACCGAGACGAGCAGCGTCTTCGCCAGCCCCGGCACGCCCTGCAGCATCAGGTGACCGCCTGTGAAGAGGGCGACCAAGAGCCGCTCGACGACGACGTCCTGGCCGACGACGACGGTGGCTACGCGCTCGCGGACCGCGCGGATGAAGTCCTCGGTGCGCCTGAAGTCCTCGTCCTTCGGTTTCGCTTGGGTCTCGAGCATGGGCCTTTGAGGGGATGGAAGGCTCGGCGGGGCTGGAGCGGCTGCAGGGAGGCTCGCCGACTCCGACGAACCGGGAGCCTCCTATCTTCCCGCGCCGGCCGGCCCCAGCAAAGCTCCTGCGCCTGGCGCGCGGGTGGAATGCAGCTTCGGCGGTACCTAGCCCGCCACTCCGACCGTGTAACGAGGGCGTTTGGAATCCGAGGCTCGCAAAGGCCCGGCGCCGATGTTAGGATCGCCGTACGCGCCTACGGACCACCAGACGGCGCTCCGCTTCTTCCTGCAGAGCTCGGCTCGAAGGGTCGGCAAGACCGCCGAGCTCGGATGCCCAGCATGGATACCTCCCAGAAGCGAGCTCGCGAGCGTCGCAAGATCGAGAAGAGGCAGGAGAAGGAGGCCCGGCGCCGCGAGCGCACGGAGGCCAAGCTCCACCCCATCTCGGAAGGGTCGTCCGGCGAGTTGGAAGGGTCATCCACCGAGCCGCCGGCGGAGGGGGAGGACATTCCGTCTCCTCTCTCCGCCAGCAATCAACCCCAGCCGGGTCTCCGCCCCGAAGAGGAACGAGCGTGATCACCGATACCCTGAACAAGAAGAGTCACCCCGCGATCACCTCCGATCGCTGGCACGTGGTGCACGCGCGCTGGTCCGGTGACCGGGGCGGCGCGCCGCGATTCGTGCGCTCGATCGTAAGCGAGCACGACGACAATGCCTCTGCGACCAAGGAGGCGCGCGGGATGCTCGCCAAGCTCGCGCCCGAGATGGCCAACCGGCCGCGGGCGAGGCGCGACCAGGTCTTCGTCCGCAAGCCCGACTACAAGTCCCTGAAGACCGCGAAGCGGGTCCAGAAACGGCGCAAGTGACGCCCTGGGCCGGGGCCGGCCCCCCCAGGACTCATCGGTGAACCCCGGGACGTCCGAAGAAGGCGGGAAAGAAAGACCGCTCCAGCCGTAGGATATCCCTCCGCCCCTGCTCGGGCCGCTTCCCCAAGACCCTCGACAAGACCCGCCTCCGCATGCGATCTCGACAATTCGACTGGACCAACGCGGTCATCGTCGTTTCCGCCCACCTCATGGCCGTCGTGGGGGTCGTCTACATGGCCGCCGTGAACTTCTCGTGGCCGACGGTCGCGCTGGCGGCCGTTTGGTTTTGGCTGTGTGGCCTGGCGATTACCGGCGGCTACCACCGCCTCTTCGCCCATCCCACGTACCGCGCGGCCTGGCCCCTGCGCGCGTTGTACCTCTTCTTCGGCGCCGCTTCCGCGCAGAACTCCGCACTGAAGTGGTCGGCCGACCACCGGGTACACCACGCGCTCACCGATCGCGACGAGGACCCCTACGACATCACCCGCGGCTTCTGGTGGGCGCACATCGGATGGATCTTCTTCCGCCGTCCCGAGGAGGGCGACCTGTCGAAGGTGCGCGACATGAGCGCGGACCCGCTGATGCGCCTGCAGCACCGTTTCTACGTCCCGCTCGCCATCGTTGCCGGCGGTCTCCTGCCGGCGGCGATCGCCGGGCTGTGGGGCGACATCCTCGGCGGCCTGCTCGTCGCCGGCTTTCTGCGGCTGGTCGTGCAGTGGCACGCCACCTTCTCGATCAACTCGGTGGCCCACACCCTCGGCGAGCGTCCGTACTGCGCACAGAGCTCGGCCCGCGACAGCTGGATCACCGCGCTCTTGACCCTCGGCGAGGGCTACCACAACTTCCACCACCGCTTCCAGACGGACTACCGCAACGGCGTGCGCTGGTTCCAGTTCGATCCCACGAAGTGGTTCGTGTGGTGCATGTCGAAGCTCGCCCTGGCCCGCGACCTGCGGCGAGCCCCCCCGCGCGCCATCGAGCGCGCGCGCGAGGCGGCGCGCGCCGAGCGCCTGGCGCGCTCCGGCCGCGCGGCCTGACGGCCTGAGCGGCACGCGTAACGCCCGTGCCGCAGTCGCGCCTTGGGCGCGGCGCGTCCTCGGCCAATGCGAGCCTCGCCGCGCACGTCCGCCGCTTCTCTTTCACACGCGCTCCTGGCTACACTCTCGCGCGGGAGGAGATGCGCCCATGGAACCGATCGTCCTGATCCACGGCTACAGCGCCGAGAGCAAGGGTGAGACGACCGAAGAGATCGAGGCGATCTACGGGACGCTGCCGAGCGACCTGCGGCGGGTGTTTGGCGCGGAGAACGTGGTCGAGATCGACGTCAGCCGCTACGTCAGCCTCGAGGACGGCGTCCGGATCGACGACATCTCGCTCGGTCTAGAGCGGGCGCTGCGCCAGGACTTCGCGCACCTGCTCGCGGGGCGCTTCCATTGCATCGTCCACTCGACCGGCGCGCTCGTCGCCCGCAACTGGATCCGCCGCTTCAGCCCGCAGCCCAGCCCGATCAAGACCCTGACCTACCTGGCCGGGGCGAACTTCGGGAGCGGCTGGGGACACATCGGGCAGGGGCAGCTCGCCAAGTGGTGGCGCATGGTCTTCGAGCAGGGGAACGAGCGCGGCCTGCAGTGCCTGGAGGCGCTCGAGCTCGGCGCGGAGTGGACGCTCGACCTGCACCTCTTCTTCCTCGAAGCGTCCCGCCATCCATTCGCGGCCTACCAGGTCATGGAGTTCGTCGCCATCGGCAGCTACACGGAGCACGACTGGTTCTTCATGCCGATCCGCTACGCGAAGGAGGACGGCAGCGACGGCGTGGTGCGCGTCTCGGGCAGCAACCTGAACTTCAACTACATCCGGCTGGCTCCGACGGCGCACGCGCGCAGCATGGGGTGGCCGGACGTGCAGGCGGCGATCGATGCCAACCGGTATCGCACGCGGCGCCAGCCGGCGCACTACGAGGTCACGGCGCGCTCGCGGGCCGGCGAGGCCGGACGGCCGACGGTGCCGCTTGCGGTCCTCTTCGAGACCACGCACTCGGGCGAGAAGCGCGGAATCGTCACCGGCTCCAAGCCCCGGCGAACGGTGCTCGACCTGATCCGGACCGCCCTGGCTACGGAGCCGGACGGCTATCTGGAGGCCGTGCGCCGGTTCCAGGAGGTCACCGACGCGACCTATGAGCGTGCGCGGGGGCTCGAGCGCGGGATGTTCTCGCTGGAGCACGATCCGCGCGGCCAATACGACCCGCACTCGCAAGTGATCTTCCGCCTGCGCGACCAGAACGGCGCGCCCGTCCGCCACTTCGACGTGTTCTTCAACTCGGGAGAGATCGATCGGCGCTCGATAGGCAAGGATCCTTCGCTTCCGGTGAACAAGCTGTTCGAGGACAAGCACGTCAACCAGAAGGACCGGAACATCATCCTCTTCTACCTGCGCAGCGCTCAGTACGAGCCTCGCAAGCGGCGCTGGGTCAACCGGGTGGAGCAGGTGGAGGGTCTGACCTTCGAGATCACGGCCACCGAGCCCGAGACGGACGAGATCGCCTACCTGCCGCTCGTGCACAAGGTCGACAGGGAGGCGCTCGCGCGCTGGATCGTGCCCCACGAGACGACGATCATCGACGTCGAGCTCCTGCGCGTGCCCTCGCCCAAGATCTTCAAGCTCGTGAAGACCAAGTGATCCCGGATCCCTGTCCGGGAGGTTGACTCCCGCCTCGAGGCGGGGTCAGCTCGCGGTCTCGAGCACGCCGCGCCGCTTGAGGACCCAGACCACGAGGAAGGCGGTCATGCCGACCCCCAGCATCCACGGCCAGTGGCGTCCCGCGCCCTCCGCGGTGAAGTCGCTGGCCGAGCGCGGACGGGTTGTTCGATGGGCCGCGCGCCCGCGGGGCGCGTCGGGCGCCGAGAGCGGAGCTTCGTGGAACCGCGCGCCGTCCTCGTACATGGCGAGCGCGCGCCGGTAGGCGTCCTCGGGATCGACCTGCCTGGCGGCTCGGTCACTCTTGGCGAGCGCCGGCGTGCGGGAGCGGAGGTCGTTGTCCCCTTGCTCGAGGCCCACCAGGAAGAGCGGGTCGCCCGGGTGCAGCATCGAACGGTCGTTCTCGCGCAGGATCTGCTGGCCCGCGGAATCGACGCCATGGCCGTCGGGCTCCTGCACGGCGGCAGCCGGCGCGGCGCAGACGATCAGCCACGCCGCCGCATACGGCAGCCAGGCCTGTCGTCGAGCGCGCCGGGGCGACGGCTTCATCAGGGGTTGGGGAGGAAGCGGTTCGGATCGCGGTCGAGCTGCACCCAGCGCAGCACCTGCGCGGGCAGCATGGAGGTCGGCAAGAGGCCCGCGGCCAAGCTGGTGTTGCCGCCGAGCAACCGGCTGTCGTAGTTGCACACCATGGCCGGCGTGCCGTAGATGATGTTCTCGTTGCGGCTGACCAGCGCGCCGTTGATCCTCGCGGGACCGGATCCGGTGACTACCCAGCAGAAGGAGTGGTTCGTGTAGAAGACCGCCTCCAGCGTGTCGGCCTTCATCGTGGCGATGTCCTTGTACTTGGCGTGTCCGCCCGCGGGCATGTTCCCACCCCAGTGCGAAGGATTGAGCGGCACGGTGATGTCGATGTCCGAGAGCGTGATCTGAGGGTCGTAGACGCCGTCGCCGTCGATGTCCTCGCCCGTGCCCGGGATCGGATCGCCGACGTTCTTGCCGGGGGGGATCAGTCCGTGGGCGAGATCCGCCTCGGTGTACTTCTGGATCGTGAACACCCCGTCGCCCTCGAGCAGGTCGTCGTCGGCCGTGCCCAGCACGCCGTCCTTGCCGGCCTTCGTGTTCGGGATCTTGTCGGCGCCGGAATCCTCCTTCGACTCGTTGAGCGGGTCAGCCATCCACTTGCCGACGTAGTTCCGCCAGGTCGAGTTCGTGAAGTCGCCGACCACGATGTTCTCGCGGGCGAAGAGTCCGAGGAAGTCCTGGTTCCAATTCGCCGTGAGCCACGCCTCCGTGGCCACCTGGGTGTTGTTCACCGGCCTCGGCGTGGTGGGCGCGTTCACGTACTTGACCGAGTCGGGGCAGTAGACGTTCCCGCCGGCGTAGATGGCTCCCTTTCCGGTGACGTAGCCCTTGATGATCACGTCGCCGCGGACAACCACGGGCCCGTCGAGGACGATCGGCTTGGTGAGGGTTCCGTGGAGGTAGAGGTTCTGCTTCTCGCCGCCGCCGTCGCCGTAGATCGCGTCCGACACCACCGTGCCGTCGATCGTGATCTTCCCGCCCTCCGCGACGGCCCGGTTCTCGTACCAGGTCAGGTCGGAGAGGTTCGGCATCTCGATCGGAGGCTGGAAGTCGTGCTGGTTCGAGGGCTTTCCGCCGTTCCCCTTGAGATTCTGCACGCCGACGATGTCCCAGCCGGAGAACACGCCGCCGTCGTTGCCGTCCAGGAGCCCGTCCCCGTTGTCGTCGCGGTACCCGGACAGCTTCGCGAGGACGCCGTCCCAGCTCACCGAGTCGTAGAGCGGCTGGCCGGTGATGGTCGGTGCGTAGTTCGCCACGTCGAACTGGCCGTTGCTCCTCGCGTTCCCGTTGCAGAAGATCGAGCTGCCGTAGAACCAGCCCCAGTTGTTGATGAAGTAGGCGTAGTCGAACACCTCGCTCGGACCCATCCCGAACCGGACCGTGCTCCGGATGGCGTGCCAGGAGGTGAGCTGCTGTCCCGGCGCCAGCGCGCCCGGCGCGTCGGGCAGGTAGCCGGTCGAGTCGATCGCGACGGTGATGGTGCTCGCCGTCTGGTCGACGTTGGTCAGGGTCACCGAGAACGAGCCCACCTGCGCGGCCCCGTCCAGGACCGGCTCGCCGACGAACGGCGAGATCGTGGCCTGTCCGCCGAACAGGCCGACCACGCCCTGGAGGGGATCCTGGGCGTTGCCGTTCTGCAGCGCTTGCGCGAGGAAGTTCATCGCGCGCTCGGCGCCGGCCTCGGCCAGGTGCTTCGTTCGCAGATCGTCGATCGCGCGCCGCGACTCCCTCACCTCCACCGCGGACAGGGTGCTCGCCGCGTAGAGCAGACCGAGGAAGCACACGACGACGACGAGCGTGCCGACGAGCGCGCTGCCGGTCCGTGAGCCGAAGCGAGCGTGTGCGCGCCCCGGCGCGCGTTCAATTGTTGCGAGTCCTGACATGGAATACCGCCCTCGTTCCGCCTGCGACACCCAGGCGACCCGTCGTCGAGAAGGTCAGCTCCCAGATGTCGCCTTGCCTGAGCATCGTGAAACCGGGTGGGACGTCCCCCCCGCTGAGCAGTCCCGTGGCGACGATGCGCTCGCGTTGCACCACCAGGGCTGCATCGAGGATCTGCCGCACGAGCTGGCGGTCGACGCCGCCGTTGCCGTCGGGGACGATTCGCACCGTGTACTGCACGCTCCACCCGGCGCGGTTCTGCGTGGCGGCGTCGGGTCCCAAGGTGCGGTCGAAGACCCCCCAGTCGGGGACGCCGGCGACCTCGATCGGCATCTGGAAGCGGACCTGGTGGTTGCCGTCGGGCAGCGCCGTGATCGTGATCGACGCGTCGCGGCTGGCGCGCAGCTCGTCGACCAGGGAGGTCGTGCTCCTGCGCATGGCGCGTTCCTCCGCGGTCATCCGCTGCACCGTCTGCTGCGAGTCGTGGCCCACGTCGACGGCGATCAACAGGCAGTAGCCCAGGAAGGCCAGGATCGTGAGCGAGATCATCATCTCCAGCAGCGTGAAGCCGGAGCGGGAGCCGGGCCGGTTCACGCGCGTCATCTGCGGCACCGCAGGGTGGTCACGCGCCCGACCTCGAGGCCCGTGCGCCGATCGGTCAGCACGGCGCGGATCTGCATGAGGTCCACGGCGGCGAGGAAGACCGTCAGGTCGACGGTGTGGTTCGAGCGCGCGAGGGTCGCCTGGTCGAAGACCTGGTTGCCGTCGAATGCGGCGAGGTTGTCGTAGTCCTGCGCGGAGAGGTCCTCCAAGACCGTCTCGAGGAAGAGCGTCGCGCGGCTCCTGCGCTGCGCGCTGCTCACGGCGGAGATGTTCGTGAGGAACGCGCTGGCCGAGGCCATGAGGACCGAGCAGACGATCAGGAGCGCGATCGAGACCTCGAGCAAGGTCAGACCGGACTTGGCCCGCGACCGGCCCCTCCTTCGGGGTCCCAGTCCTGACGTGCGATCGATGTCCTGCATCCGTTTCAAGCCGCGCGCGGGGGACACGAGGTACGCAGATCGGCGGATCGATGGCGCGAAATGGAATCGGACCGATTTTTCCACCGGGGGCCGCGCCTCGGCCGATCGCCGCACCTGGGGCCGGTCCAAGGCGTGAGGCGGGAGGGGCCTCTCCGCAGCCCAGCCGGGGCTCCGGACGGCTTGGCGCCGGAACCCCGTTGACGGATGCCCGGCGCGACCCGAGGCTGGGCTCCCCGGTCCCAGCAGTCATCGAGGAGGAGCAGCATGGCACGCGCGGCGGCAGAGCAATCGGCCCCCTGGACTCGACCGGCGACAGCGGCAGCCTTGAGCGCCCTGGTCGCCTTGCTCCTCGCCAGCGCTTCGGCGGTGGCGGGGCTCGCCGACCTGCGCATGACGAGCGCCGTCGCCATCGCGGTCGGCGCGGCAGGCGCGCTGCTCGCCAACCTCTTCGAGGGCCGCGCGGCATCCACCGTCGCCTGGTCGGCGGTGTGGCTCTCGGCGGTCTTCGTCGCGGTCGGCCTCGCGCAGGCCCTCTCCGGCGGGAGCTCGAGCGCGGCGACGGCGTTCGATGGCTCGATCGCCGGCTTGCTGCTCGTCGCTTGCGTGAGGATGGCACGGGCGGCCACCCCACGCTAGCCCGAACCATTCACCAGCCGCCGGCTGCAACGCCGCAACTGCCGGCGTCTGCTGCGTTAGGCTCCGCCCTAGCTCCTCGACGACCTGTCAAGGCATCCCCTTCGCAGCCTGCCACTGGCAGGCTGCGATCCCGCTTTCGCGGGACCGGGGCTTACCCCTCCGGTGCCCTCAGTCGCCTGCCTTGCATCCAGGGAGCATTTGCGACGTTTCGCTCGCCGCCTGGTGAATGGTTCGGGCTAGACGGTGACCGGCGTCCCGTCGAACAGCGTGAGCTGGAAGCCGGCGAAGCTCTCGTTGAAGCAGCTCCGCTGGTCCTTCAGGATGCTGAGCGCGACGCGCTCGCCCAGGCGCAGGGACTCGATGCCGTCGGTGCGCCAGTGGACGCCCGCCATGTTGCGGCCCAAGGCCACGTTCGCCGCCAGCTTGTTCAGCTCGCCGGCGATGGTCATCTGCGGGGCGTCGGCGCCCGTGTAGGGCACGAGCGAGAGTCCGTCCGGCGTCGGCACCACGGGCGTCGCCAGGTCGCTCCACGGCCGTTCCGCATCGAAGAGCGCCTTGAGGATGGTGACGCAGGCGCCGGCCACGGTCGCATGGCCCGCTCCGTACGCGGGATGCGTCGGCGAGCCCTCGGGGAAGGCCATCGGCAGGAGGTACGTCCCGTTCTGGCCGTAGCACTTCGCGACGGCGGCGGAGCTCAGCACGTCGGAGTGGATCGGGTACGCCGGCCGCAGGCCCGTGAGCTTGAAGTGCACCCGGCCCGCGAAGACCTCCGGCCGCAGCCGCCGGTGCACGTGCCACTTCTGGAACCAGACCGCCTTGAGCGCGCGCGTGGCGACCTCGCACAGGGTCGCGGCGAAGTACGGCCCGCCGAAGGTCGCGAAGCCGAGCTGGGTCTTCGAGGTGTTGTAGGGGTTGCCCGGGTTGACGGGCGCGGAGAGGCCGGCGAAGCGCGGGTCGGGGTTCGGACCGTGGACCAGGGCCAAGAACGCCTGGAAGTAGGCCTGGAACAGGACGTCGACGTGCACCCACTGGCCCAGGTCGCGGCCGTTGCGGATGAAGCGCAGCGTGCCGTCGAAGGTGTTGGCGAAGAGCGGGAGGTGCCCGTCCTGCACGGCGAGCCAATCGCTGACGCTGGTCAGGTAGTCCAGGCCCGCCACCGCGGTCTGGATGCGCGGCTCGATGTACTGGGAGCCGAAGGGCTGCGCCCGCCAGAAGAACTGCGACGCGTAGGGACCGACCAAGGTGCCCGGCAAGCTCTCGCGGAGGAGCGTCTGGCCGGTGACGGCGCCGGCTTGCTTCGGCCCGCGGAAGTCCGACAGCGCCGAGAGCTCCGCGGCAGCCGCGATCGCCAGCGGATCGCTCGCGTAGTCCGTGAAAGGCACGTCGCGCAGGAGCGCCATCCAGTAGTTCTCGACGATCTCGCCCGCCTCCCAGGCGCTCGAGAAGGCCGGGGCGGGCGGCAGCGCGAACTGGTGCGAGTCCGTGCCCTCCAGGTCGAAGGCGAGCCCCGACTGCGGGCTGGTGAGCTTGAAGCGCGAAGAGGGATCCGGGTTTCCCATCTGGATCTTCTCGAAGTCCGCCGGCTTCCCGCTCTCGAGGGCGCTCAGCAGCGAGTGGTACGCTCCGGGATCCACCTCGCCGACCGAGTTGTGGGGGAGGCCCTTCGTGTAGCTGGCGATGAAGTCGGGCAGGGCCTTCTCGTCGCCGTTGTTCGCGTGCTGGGCGAGCGGCAGCTTCTTGTTGGCCAGGGCCATCTCGTGGCGCACCTTGAAGGCGTGCTCGCGGCGCTGCGGCCCGTTCTCGGGGCCGAGCGCGCCACCGCCGCCGGGCCCATCAGGGCCGGGCGCGCCGCCCGCGAAGTCGACCGGCACCCGCGAGGGGCTCTGCGCGGACAGCCCGGTGCCGAGCGGCCCCACCAGGAACCCCGCCGCTCCGATCCCCGCGGCACCCCCGAGGAATCCGCGTCGCGAGACCCGCGGCGCCTCGATCACCTCGTCCTGCATCTCGCCCCGCTTCCGCCCCGTCCCGCTGGCTCCCGTCTCGCTGGTCATGGCGCTCCCACTCCGGATCCTGTCGACAGCGGCTGCGAGCCCCGACGGCCCGAGCCTGCCAAGCACCCCGAAATGCTACTCCCGGTCCGTCGATCGCGCAGGGCGGCAGATCCGCAGCCGGACCCGGCGCGGCGTATCACGGCGCTGCGGAGCGCACCGTCTCGGAGTCGACCCGTAGGGTTGCCCGGCCGGCGTCAACTCGAGGATTCGGCGTAGTATCGGGTCGCCCGCGCCTTGCCCTCGGCCCTGGCCTTGGACTCGGCCCGGAGCTGCTGGAGCGAGGGCCGGAGGCCGGCGCTGTCCGTCCCCAGCGCGTCGGCGATCTCCTCCGCGCGGCTGCCCGGATGCTCACGCAGGTAGCTGAGGACCCGCTCGGGATCGACCTTGGCCCCCCGCGCCGCGCGCGGGATCAGCGGGCCGCGGGCCGCGCTTGCACTCGCTCCGCCGAGCGCCAGGCATGCCGCCAGGGTGGCTCGCGCGTCCCCGAGGGCCCGCCGGGTCGCGGGATCGGTTGTCTGCGACACGGCCTTGTCGATCGAGCGCACCGCCGCGCTCACGTGCCGGATCGTCGGATCGCGTTTCGCTTTCTTGCGCTCGGCACGCCGTTTGACCTCTTCGATCTTGCGCTGGAGGTCGCTGATGATCTGCTCGGGAGTGCGGCGCTCACGCCGCTTGACGGATTTGGGCATGGATGGTGACCGTGGTTGGACCCTGAAAACTCGCGGCCGCGAAGGCAGAAACCGCGCGGTGGCGCGGGTGCGCTATCCGGAGGAGTCTAACCGAAGATGGAGCGCTCTCGCCAAGCCGGTCCACTTTTCAGAGTAGCCGGTGGACGAGTGCGAGGAGCTGAGCGCAGGCCAGCCCGGCGTACGTCCCCAGCACGTATCCGGCCACGGCCAAGAGGACCCCCACCGGGGCAAGCGCCGGATGGAACGCGCTCGCAACGATCGGCGCGGATGCCGCCCCGCCGACGTTCGCCTGGGATCCGACCGCGGCGAAGAAGATCGGCGCGCGCAGCAGGCGGCGCATGATCAGGATCGTCAGCGCGTGGAAGAGCATCCACAGGGCTCCGACCACCACCAGCGCTGGCACCTCGCGCACGCGCGCGAACTCGGCGTGGGCGCCTATCGTCGCGACGAGCAGGTAGAGCAGGACGGAGCCGACGCTGCTCGCGCCGGCGCCCTCGAGCCGGCGCACCCGCGTGAAGGAGAGGGCTACGCCCACGGCGGTGACCAGGATGACGACCCAGGTGAAGCCGCTGATCACCTCGCCGATGTCCGGGAGGCCGCTCCAGGAGAGCTCGAGCCCGCGCCAGCTCGTGCTCGGGAAGCCGCGCGCGAGCGCGGTCGCGGCCGCGGTCGAGCCGAGCCCGATGAGGAGCAGCGTCAAGAGGTCCGGCAGGCTCGTCGGACGGGCGACCTCCGCCTGGAAGGCCTGCACGCGCGAGCGCACCTCGTCCACCGCGCGCCGGTCGGCGTGGATCCGCTCGTCCATCGCCTCGCTGCGGCCGGCGAAGTAGAGCAGCACGGCCATCCACACGTTGGCCACCGCGACGTCGACCACGACTATCAGGCCGAGCGTCGAGGGCAGCGCTCCGACGCTCTCGCCGATCGCGACGAAGTTCGCGCCGCCGCCGATCCAGGAGCCGCTCAGGGCGGCAAGTCCCTTCCACGCCTCCTCCCCGATGCTCTCGAGGTGCTGGGGCGCGACGAGGCCGACGATCAGGTACGCCAGCGGGCCGCCGATGACGATCCCGGCGGTGGCGGTGAGGAAGAGCGCCAGGACCTTGGGCCCGAGACCGAAAATCGCCGGGATGTCCACCGACAGGGTCAGGAGGACCAGGCTCGCCGGCAGGAGCCAGGTCTTGACGAACTCGTAGAGCGGCGACTGGATCGGGATGATGCCCAGGTTCGAGAGGAGCGCCGGGACGAAGTAGGCGAAGACGAGCAACGGGACGACCCGGAAGAGCTTGCCGAGCCGCGGGTGGCGCTGCGCGCCGAACAGGGCGGCGAGCACCGCCAGGAGCACGGCGAGGACGTAGACGGGGTGCTGGATCAGCGGCTCGGTCAACCGGCGGCTCCTCGGGACCCGCAGGGTGCAGACGGAGCCGAAGAAAGTCGAGCGGAACGCGCGACTTTCGCCGGCCGGCCGGGCGCGCTCAGAGCACGCGCAGGAAGGCGACCAGGTCGGCCTTCTCCTGCGCGGAGAGCTTCGTCGCCAGCACCCGGTTGAAGAACTCGACCGTGTCCTCGAGGGTCAAGAGCCGCCCGTCGTGCATGTAGGGAGGCGACTCCTTGATGCCGCGCAGGACGAAGGTCTTGATCGGGCCGTCGGCCGTGGCCATCCGGCCGTTGATCATCGTCGGCTCGAAGAAGCGCTCCGTGCGCAGGTTGTGCATCGAGTTGTCGGTGTAGTAGGGGGCGGGATGGCAGACCGAGCACTGGGCTTTGCCGAAGAAGAGCTCCTCGCCGCGCTTCTCGGGCTCGCTCGCCTGGGCGGGATCGAGCCTGCCGAGCACGTTCAGCTTGGGGGCGGGCGGGAAGTCCAGGATCTCCTGGAACTCCGCCATCGCGTGCACCTGGCTCCCGCGATCGAGGACGTTCACGCCCTTCTTCGCCGCGATCACCGGGTCGCCGTCGAAGTAGGCCGCGCGCTGCTCGAACTCGGTGAAGTCCTCGACCGACTTGAGCGCGCGCTGGGAGCCGAAGAGCCGCTGCACGTTCACCCCGCGCAGGCTCGGGGTGTCGATGCGGTGGCGGAACTCCTGGGGCCGGATGTCGCCGACCAGGTGCGTGGCGGCATTGCTGTGGCCGTTGGCGTGGCAGTCGAGGCAGGTCACGCCCAGGCTGGGTTTCGAGCTGCGCCGGTCGGCGGTGGCGTTGAACTGCTGCTGCGCGAACGGCGTCACCAGGAGCCGCAGGCCTTCGAGCTGCTTGGGGTTCAGGATCCCGTTGAAGAGCCTGAAGAAGTTGTCGGAGGTGACGAGCTCGCCCTGCGAGACGTCGCCGAGGTCGGGCCGCGTGGTCAGGAAGATCGGGGCGGGGAACTCGGGCAGGAAGTGGTCGGGCATCACGAAGTCCAGGTCGAAGCGCGTCAGGTCGCGGTCGGTCTGCTTCAGGACCTCGTCGATGTGGAACTTCGGGAAGAGCATCCCGCCCTCGGCGTGGTTGGGGTGGGGAAGGGGGAGGAAGCCCTTCGGCCAGAGCTTCCTCGCGCGGACCTCCGCGGGAGCCATGGCGGCGAGCCCCTCCCAGGTCGCGCCGGAGGGGAGCTTGACGCGCACGCCGGCCTGGACGGCCTTGCCGCGCGTCATTGTCACGCCGGGCGCCGGGCGATCGGCCAGGTCGTAGCGCTCCTCGAGCAGGGTGCGCTGACGCTGGACGACCTCGGGCTTCGCGCGGCTCATGCGCTCGAGCACCGACTCGAAGCTCTCGTCGTCCGTCACGGGCATGAAGCTCGTCTTGCCGCGCGGCGCGACGTCCTGCGCGCCGGCCAGGGCCAAGGTCGCGCAGCCGAGCGCGGTG
>DATKBQ010000096.1:0-3273 GCA_035546375.1 Planctomycetota bacterium
GGTCGCGCGCGGTGACGATCTCGATCGCAACCAGCCGGTCCTCCTCGCGCAGGTTGACCAGGCGCACGCCCTGGGTGTTGCGCCCCATGGGCCGCGTGTCGGCGACCGGCGAGCGCACGATCATCCCGCCCTCGGTGATGAACATCACCTCGTCCTCGTCGCGGCACAGGGCCATGCCGATCACCTCGCCGTTGCGGCCCTCGGTGCGGATGTTGATCACCCCGAGGCCGCCGCGGCCCTGGACGGGATAGTCCGCGATCGGCGTGCGCTTGCCGTGGCCATGCTCGCAGGCGGTCAGGAGGTAGGCCTGGGGGTCGGCGACGATCATGTCGACCACGCGGTCACCCTCGCGCAGCTTGATGCCGCGCACCCCGAAGGAGGTACGGCCCATCGCCCGCGCTGCGGCCTCGTCGAAGCGGATCGACTGGCCGCGCGCCGAGGCGAGCACGATCGTGTCGCCGGTGCGGCACAGGTCGACGGCGACGACCTCGTCGCCCTCGTCGAGCAGGATCGCGCGGATGCCGCCCTTCTTGGGCCGCGAGTAGCGCTCCAGCGGGGTCTTCTTGACCGTGCCGCTGCGCGTCGCGAAGAACACGAAGCGGTCCTTGACGAAGCCCTGGTCGAACTCGGGCACGCGCAGGACGTTGGTGATGCGCTCGCCGGGCTCCAGCTCGATCAGGTTGGAGATCGCGCGTCCGGTCGCGGTGCGCGCGGCTTCGGGCAGGTTGTAGACCTTGAGCCAGTAGACCTTGCCGTGGTTGGAGAAGCACAGGAGGTAGTCGTGCGTGCTGGCGACGAAGAGCGACTTCAGGACGTCGCCCTCCTTCGCCTCCGAGCCGCGGATGCCGCGCCCGCCGCGGCCCTGGGCGCGGTAGACGTCCAGCGGGACGCGCTTGACGTAGCCGTCGCGCGAGACGGTGACCACCATCATCTCCTCGGTGATCAGCTCCTCGATGTCGAAGCTCTCCAGCTCCTCGGAGGAGATCTCCGTGCGGCGCTCGTCGCCGTAGCGCTTCTCCAGCTCGTCGAGGTCGCGCTTGATGATCTCGATCACGCGCGCCTCGCGCCCGAGGATGTCGCGCAGGTCGGCGATCTGGGCCAGCAGGTCGCGGAACTCCTGCTCCAGCTTCTCGCGCTCCAGGCCGGTGAGCCGGCCCAGGCGCATGTCGACGATCGCCTGGGCCTGGCGCGGGCTCAGCGAGAAGGTCCCGGCCAGCGAGGACTTCGCCTCGTCGGTGCTCGCGCTGGCGCGGATGATGCGGATCACCTCGTCGATCGAGTCGACGGCGATGCGCAGGCCCTCGACGATGTGCTTGCGCTCCTCGGCGCGCCCCAGGAGGTAGCGCGTGCGCCGGCGGATCACTTCCTTGCGGTGGGAGACGTAGGCGTCGAGCAGGCCGCGCAGCGAGAGCGTGCGCGGCTGGCCGCGGTCGATCACCAAGTTGATGATCGATTGGGTGGTCTGCAGCGGCGTGTACTGGTAGAGCTGGTTGACGACGACCTGCGGGTCCTCGCCCCTCTTCAGCTCGATCACCAGGCGGATCCCCTGGCGGTCGGACTCGTCGCGGACGTCGGAGATGCCGGTGATCCGCCCGTCCTTCACGACCTCGACGATCTTCTCGATGATCGCGATCTTGCGGACCTGGAACGGGACCTCGGTGACGACGATCTGCTGCTTCGAGCGCCCTTCCTCGACCTGGTAGCGCGCGCGGACCCGCACCAGGCCACGGCCGGTGGTGTAGGCCTGCAGGATCCCGTTGCGGCCCATGATGATCCCGCCGGTCGGGAAATCGGGACCGGTGACGAGCGAGCACAGCTCCTGCAGCGACACCGAGGGGTCGTCGAGCACGGCGCGCAATGCGGCGATGATCTCGCGCAGGTTGTGCGGCGGCAGGCTGGTCGCCATCCCAACGGCGATCCCGTCGGAGCCGTTGCACAGGAGATTGGGGAACCGGGCCGGCAGGACCGTCGGCTCGGTGCGCGACTCGTCGTAGTTCGCCTGGAGGTCGACGGTGTCCTTGTCGAGGTCCTCCATCATCTCGACGGCGATGCCGTGCATGCGCGCCTCGGTGTAGCGCATGGCCGCGGGCGGATCGCCGTCGATCGAGCCGAAGTTGCCCTGGCCGTCGATCAGCGGGTAGCGCGTCGAGAAGGGCTGCGCCAAGCGCACGAGCGTGGGGTAGATCACCGATTCGCCGTGCGGGTGGTAGTTGCCCGAGGTGTCGCCGGCGATCTTCGCGCACTTGCGATACTTGGCGCGCGGCGTGAGGTTCAGGTCGTTCATCGCGACCAGGATCCGCCGCTGCGAGGGCTTGAGCCCGTCGCGCACGTCGGGCAGGGCGCGCGAGTGGATGACGCTGAGCGCGTAGGTGAGGTAGCTCTCGCGCATCTCGCGCTCGATCAGCCGCAGCTCGAAGCGGCCGCCACGCGCGCCCGGGAGCGCCCCCGCCGGCCCTCCGGGCAGCCCCCCGGCTATTCCATCGACACCGGCGGAGTTCTCGCCGGGGGTCGGGAGCTCGGGCTCTTCGGGCGGATTCGTCATCTTCGGTTCAAGGGACGCCGCGGGCGCTGGCGGCGATCTGGATCGGGCCTTCGGATGGGGCCCAGCAGGGGCGCGGCGAGGTCGTCAGGAGGTCGGCGGCCAAGCTGTGGGGCATGCGGCTCGTCGGTCGCGCCGCGGGCACCCCCGGCGCTCCGCCACCCGCGCCACCCGCTCGGCGGGCGGCCCCGGCCCACCCCTTGGACGGGTGCGGCGCTAGCGGGTGACAGCCCGACCATTATCCGACGTGGAGGGTGCCGATTCCAGGCCCGGACGGCCGTCCGAGCCGATCCGTCGGCCCTCCGAACCGCCCTGGCGCCCCCCGCCGTGCCGCCTATGCTGGGCGCCCGCCAAGGACCGCGACGCAGCATGGCATCCGCAGAGACCTCCGACCTCGCCGCCGCGCTCGGCCGCGTGCCGACGGGCCTCTACGTGGTCACCACCCGGGCGAGCGGACGGCCGCTGGGCTTCGTCGCCTCGTTCCTGATGCAGGTCGGCTTCGCGCCGCCGACCCTGTGCGTGGCGATCGCCAAGGGCCGCGCGCACTTGCAGGCGATCCGCGAGGCCGGCCACTTCGGCGTGTCGATCCTCGACGGCCCGAGCGAGGGCCTGATGGGGCGCTTCTTCCGAAAGTACGGCCCCGGCGAGAGCCCGTTCGACGGCCTGGAGGTCTCGGACGCGCGCCACGGCTCGCCGATCCTGGATGGCGCCCTGGCCTGGCTCGAGTGCCGCCA
>DATKBQ010000097.1:0-5329 GCA_035546375.1 Planctomycetota bacterium
GTGATCGAGGACCAGCACAAGCAGGTCCTGGAGGGGGAGACGCCGGTCTTCGAGTTCACCCACGTGGACGCGCGGGGCCGGGAGATCCATTGCCAGACGCGGCTGTCGTGCCTGCCGGCCGCCGGGCGCAGGCTCATCCGGGCGACGACCACGGACATCAGCGAGCTGAAGGAGCTCCAGGAGAAGGTGCGCCGCGCGGACAAGCTGGCGGCCGCCGGGGCGCTCGCGGCGGGCGTGGCCCACGAGATCGGCAATCCGCTGATGGCGCTCTCCATGGCCGCCCAGAGCCTGGAGCGGCGAGCGTGCGACGACTACACGCAGATGAAGCTCGCGCTGATCCGCGAGCACTGCGAGAGGATCTCCCGCATCGTGCGCCAGATGAGCGAGCTGGCCCGTCCGCAGAGCGGGCGGAGGGCGAGCTGCGACCTCAACGAGGTCGTCCGGCGCGCGGTGGACATGGTCCGCTACGACCGCCGCGCCAAGGGCTCGGAGATCCGCTACGAGCTGGCGGAGCACCTGCCCGAGGTGCGCGCGGTCGAGGACGAGCTGACCCAGGTCTGCATCAACCTCGCCCTGAACGCGTTCGACGCCATGGCCGCGAACCCCCCGGAGCGGCCGCGCGTACTGACGATCCGCTCCGCCGCTTCCGACACCGTTGTCAGCGTGTCGTTCCGGGACACGGGCTCCGGGGTGCCGCCGAGCGTGCGCCAGAGGATGTTCGAGCCCTTCTTCACCACGAAGGAGGCCGGCCGGGGCAGCGGGCTCGGGCTCTCGGTCAGCTACCGGATCCTCGAGGAGCACGGTGGCGTCTTGCGGCTCGACGAGGAGCTGGCGGAGGGCGCCGCCTTCGTCTTCGAGCTCCCGCGCACCGAGGGGTCGTGATGTTCCGCGTCCTGGTCGTCGATGACGAGCTGGCGATCCGCGCGCAGCTCGAGGAGTCCCTCCAGGAGGCGGGGTACCAGACGCAGGGAGCCGCGGACGGCGCCGAGGCCGCGGAGCTGGCGCTGCAGCACTCCTTCGACCTGTGCCTCTCCGACATCCGGATGCCGTCGATGGGCGGGATCGAGCTGCTCCAGCGGCTCGCCGAGACGAGCCCGGAGACGATGTTCATCCTGATGACCGCCTTCGGCGGTCTCGACACCGCGATCGAGGCGCTGCGGCAGGGGGCGGTCGACTACCTGATCAAGCCCTTCGAGCACGACGAGCTGATCGCGAAGGTGCGGCGGCTGGCGGAGCACCGCCGGCTCGTCCTCGAGAACCGCAACCTGCGCCGAGCGATCGATGCCGACGCTCCACGGGGGATGATCGCCGGCAGCCCGGCGATGCGCAACGTGCTCGAGACCGTGGACCGCGTCGCGTCGCTGCCGAGCCACGTGTTGATCACCGGCGAGAGCGGCACCGGCAAGGACCTCGTCGCGCGCGCCATCCACGAGCGAGGCAGCCGCGCGAAGGCGCCCTTCGTGCCCATCAACTGCGCCGCGATCCCGGAGCCGCTGCTTGAGAGCGAGCTCTTCGGCCACGTCAAGGGAGCCTTCACCGGGGCGGTCGACAACAAGGAGGGGCTGCTCAAGACGGCGGCCGACGGGACGATCTTCCTGGACGAGCTGGGCGACATGCCGACGGCGATCCAGGCCAAGCTCCTGCGCGCGATCGAGAGCCGCGAGATCCAGCCGGTCGGGTCGACCCGGCGCATCCAGATCCATGCGCGGGTGGTGGCCGCGACCAACCGCGACCTGCACGCCGACGCGCGGGAGGGACGCTTCCGCGAGGACCTCTACTACCGGCTGGCGGTGGTGGAGATCCACGTCCCGCCGCTGCGCGAGCGGCGCGAGGACATCCCCTTGCTCGCCAACCACTTCGTGGAGAAGTACGCGCGCGAGCTGGGGCGCGACGTGCGCGGGATCGCGCGCGATGCGTTGCGCCTGCTCTCCGGCCACGACTGGCGAGGGAACGTGCGCGAGCTCTCGAACGCGATCGAGCGGGCGGTGATCTTCGCCTCCGGCGAGCAGCTCGGGGCGGCCGACCTCCCCGAGGCGGTGCGCGCGGCGACGCCGAGGGATCCCGAGTACTCCTCGAACCTGCGCGAGGCGACGGCCGAGTTCGAGCGCGCGCACATCCTGCGCACGATCGAGGCGTGCGGGGGCAACAAGCGGAAGGCGGCGAGGCTGCTCGGGTTGGGCGTGACCTCGCTCTACCGCAAGCTCGGCGCGCTGAGCCCGACCCGCGACGAAGCCTGAGCGCGGATCGGGCGAGAGGCCCGCGGCGCCGCGCTCGTGACCGTCACCGCGAGCTACGACGGCTCGAGGAGTACCTGCGAAATATGGGGTGAGGCTCGCGAAGCCGATCGAGGAGGCCCGCGTCGGGCAGGAAGGAGGGGCTCGCCATGTTGCTCGAGAAGAAAGTCGCGGTGATCTACGGAGCCGGTGGGTGGATCGGCGGCGCGGTGGCGCGCGCCTTCGCCCGCGAGGGTGCCAAGCTCTTCCTGGCCGGTCGGACGCTCGCGAAGGTCGAAGCGGTGGCCAAGGAGATCTCCGCCGCCGGTGGAGCGGCCGAGGCCGCGCGGGTCGACGCCCTCGACGAGCAGGAGGTCGAGGAGCACGTCGGCAAGGTGGCCGAGAAGGCCGGGCGCATCGACGTCTGCTTCAACGCCATCGCGATGGACGACGTCCAGGGAGCGCCGCTCGGCGAGATGTCGCTCGAGGACTTCTCCCGGCCGATCGTCAACGCGACCAGGACGCAGTTCCTCACCGCGAAGGCGGTGGCGCGGCACATGGTCGCGCGGCGCTCAGGAGTGATCCTCATGATCACCGCCACCCCCTCGCGCCTGGCCATCCCGCTCGTGGGAGGCTTCGGGGTCGCGTGCGCGGCGCTGGAGGCCCTGTGCCGGCAACTGGCGGCGGAGCTCGGGCCGCAGGGCGTGCGCGTCGTCTGCCTGCGCTCGGCCGGATCGCCGGAGACGATCCCGGAGACGATGGACGTGCACGCCGCCGGCAACAGGATGACCCGCGACGAGTTCATCGCCTCGCTGGAGGCCATGACCCTGTTGAAGCGGATGCCGTCCTTGACCGACGTCGGCAACGTCGCGGCCCTGATGGCCTCGGACTACGCCGGCGCGATGACGGGTACGGTGGCAAACATGACCTGCGGCCAGCTCGTCGACTGAGAGCCCTCGTCGCGCGCCCGAGGTCGTGGCATGGCGCCTTGCCGGCGGCGCCAGTTCGCGCGAGCCGACCGAGTCACTCGACCTCGACGTCCTCCCAGAAGCCGATCCAGTGGTCGACCTTCTTCATCGAGCCGCTCGGGGCCTCGTAGGACCAGGCGGCTCGTTCGCTGCGGGCGTCGCCCACGGCGACGTCGTAGAACTGGACCCCGTGCGGTCAGACACGATCGTCCGGGGTCATCGGCGCCGCGTGCAAGAGCTCCATGCGCACCGAATCCCGCGGGAAGTAGCGGTATCCGTCCACTTCCAACGTCCGATCGCTCTCCGCGATCACCTGACTGCGCCAGATCGCCTTCATGGTCGCTTTCTCCTGGTGGCTCGGGGGGGACTCCCGTGCGCTCAGGATACCGCGTGCTCGCGGGCACCGGCAGTGTACGGGCGCGGCACGTTCCACTCGCCGAACGTCCGGCGGTGAACCGTTCCGGAATCGGTTCGCGCCGTGGCGGTGAGACCGGGATTCCAGCGTCGGACTCCTGGCACGCGCCTTGCCCGTGACTTCCATGAACACGGTGCAAGTTGGCTCGATCGTCGTCCCGGATCCGTTCTCCGTTCACGAGAAGGCATGAGGATGCGCTCCATGAAGTCCCGCGGTCGGATCGCATCTTCGTTGCTCCTGCTCTCGGTCGCCGGGGTGGCGGTCGGGCTCGCCGCGTGGAAGCAGGCCTCCATCGAGGAGACCAACGCCGCCGCGGCGGGCCAGCCCGAGCCCATGGAGACGGTGAGGGTCGCCGTCGCCGAGGAGCGCGAGCACGTGCGCACTACGACCTCCATCGGCACGGTGCTCGCCCTGCGCTCGATCACGCTGCGCAACGAGCTCCCCGGCAGCGTGCGCGAGGTCCGGCTCGAGACCGGTCGGATCGTGGAGGCGGGCACCGTGCTCGTGGCCCTCGACGTCGCGGTCGAGGAGGCCGAGCTGCGGGCGCAAGAGGCCGAGGCACGCTTGGCGGAGACGCTGCTCGGCCGCATGCAGCGCGCGAGCGAGAACCGCGGCGCCTCCGAGGCCGACGTCGACCGCGCGCGGGCCAAGCGCGACGTGGCCCTGGCGAACGTCGAGCGCATCCAGGCCACCATCGAGCGCAAGACGATCCGCGCGCCGTTCCGATCCCGCGTGGGCCTGGCCGACCTGCACCCCGGCCAGTACCTGGAGGGAGGCACGGAGCTGACGACGCTCCAGGGCGTGGACGACGCCGTCCACGTCGACTTCACGGTCGCGCAGAACGCGGCCGCGGGCCTGCGGGTCGGCGACCAGGTCGCCGTCCTGGGCCGCCCCGACGCGCCGCCGGTCCAGGCGGACATCGTCGCCATCGATGCGCGCGTCGACCCCGTGACCCGCAACGCCCTGGTGCGCGCCAGGATCGAGGGCTCGGATCGTGCTCCCGCGCCCGGCTCCTCGGTGCGCGTGCGCGTCCCGCTCGGCGCGCCGCTGCGGGGCGTGGTCGTCCCCGTCAGCGCGCTGCGCAAGGGGCCGGCCGGTGACCACGTCTTCGTGCTCGGCGAGGACGAGCAGGGCGGTGTCCGAGCGCACCAGCGGATGGTGGTGAGCGGCCCCGTGCTCGGCGACGAGGTCCTGATCGAGTCCGGGCTCGCGGCGGGCGAGGAGGTGGCCGCGTCGGGCTCGTTCAAGCTCCACGAGGGCGTGCTCGTCGCGAAGGTGTCCGACCTGCAGGCCGGCCCCACGGCCGAGCGCTGAGGAGGCGGAAGGATGCGCGCGTTCACCGACATCTTCATCCGCCACCCCGTCCTGGCGGCGGTGGTCAACCTCGTGATCGTGCTCGTCGGGTGGCGCGCGATCGCCGCCCTGCCGATCCAGCAGTACCCCCAGATCGAGAGCTCGTCGGTGATCATCACCACGGTCTACACTGGCGCCAGCGCCGAGACCGTGCGCGGCTTCCTGACCACGCCGATCGAGCGCGCCGTGTCGGCCATCGGCGGCGTCGATCACATCGAGTCCACCAGCCGCGCGGGCATCAGCACGGTGACGGTGCGCCTCGAGCTCGACCACAGCACGACGGCGGCCCTGGCCGAGGTCATCGCGCGCCTGCAGCAGGTGCGCTCGGAGCTGCCGGCGGAGGCCGAGCCGCCGCTGGTCGAGGTGCAGCGGGCCGACCG
>DATKBQ010000098.1:0-3622 GCA_035546375.1 Planctomycetota bacterium
GAGGACGACGGGCTCGAGGTGATCTTCTTCTTTTGGCTCATCGAGGAGGACGGCGGAGGCGTGCGCGACGCGGCCAGCTCGCTCAAGGATTCGTTCCAGAAATCCTTCTTCGACCAGGTCGAGACCCTGAGGGAGGCCCAGTTTCCGCGCGAGTGCATCCCGTTCACCGCGTTCTACAAGACGATCCTGCCCTTCGCGGACGAGCTCCACGACGCGTCCACCAAGGGGCGCAACGACGAGGTCTTCTTCCCCTTCGACCTGGTCCTGCGCAACGAGCCGAGCGGGCCGAGCTTCTTGAACTCGACCAGGGAGCTGACGCTCCGCCGATCGAAGAACCTCGGCGACTACCTGATCACGCTCCGGATCAGCTACCACCAGGAGCTCGTCCTCGACCCCAGTCCCAGATAGCCTCGCGACGGAGCTCGCACCCGATCCGCTCGAATCTCGACACCAGATGAGCGAGCGCACGCCCCAGAGCCTGTTCGTGAGCGGAGCGAGCGGCCTGATCGGGCGCAGCCTGCTCCAGCGGCTGGAGGAGCAGGAGGGCCCGCCGCTCGTCTGCCTCAGCCGCAACCTCGGCGCCGCGCCCCAGCGCCGGGCGCGGTTCGTCCAGGGGGACCTGCTCGAGCCAGGCGGCTGGCGCTCGGCGTTGAAGCGCTGCTCGGGCGTCGTGCACTTGGCGGCGCTGACCGGCAAGGCCTCGGCGGAGCAGTATGCGCGGGTCAACGTCGAGGGCACGCGCCGGCTGCTCGAGGAGTGCGCGCAGGCGGGCGTGCGGCGCTTCGTGCACGTCAGCACGATCGCGGTGCGCTATCCGGACCTGTCGCGCTATCCCTACGCGCGCTCGAAGCTGGAGGCGGAGGCGCTGGTGCGCTCGAGCGGGCTGGAGTGGGCCATCGTCCGGCCGACGATCGTGCTCGGGCGGCGCGCGCCAGCCTGGCGTAGTCTCGCGCAGCTCGCCAAGCTGCCGCTCGCGCCGCTCTTCGGAGGAGGCCGGGCGCGCGTGCAGCCGATCCTCGCCGCCGACGTGGCCGCCGCGCTCGCCGATCTGCTCGCGCAGGAGCGCTTGCAGGGCGAGGAGTGCGACCTGGGCGGCCCGGAGGTGCTCACCGTCGAGGACTTGCTCCAGCGGATCCGCCGCGCGCTCGGGCGCGGGAAGCTGCGCGCCGTCCGGCTGCCCGCGGGAGCGCCGATCGCGCTGCTCGCCGCGCTGGAGAAGCCGCTCCTCGGCCTCCTGCCCGTGACCGCCGGCCAGCTCCACGCGCTCGTCTACGACGGCGTCGCCGAGCCGAACCCGCTGCTCGAGCGCCAGCTCCCGCGCATGCGGCCGCTCGACGAGGCGCTGGCGGAGCTGGCGCGGGCGAGGTGAGCGCTCGCGCGGGCCCTAGCCTGCGCCTGGCGGGCCGATTCCGAGGGGACGCCGCAGGAGAAGGACTCGCAGCGCTCCGCTATCTTCGGGACGGGCCGGGGGCGAGCCGGCGGTCCCACGCCTTGCAAGCTGCCAATCCCAGCGATCTCGAGCTCGAGCGCGAGGCCCGCGTGCTCGGCCGCTACCTGAGCGGAGCCGAGCCGAGCGCGTACGTGCTCGCGAAGTACGCCGAGGCCCACCGGCTCGCGCTCCCGCAGCTCGAGCCCGAGTCGCGCTTCGACGAGCTGCTGGTCGCCTTCGCCCGAGGCGGGACGTTCCGCGCCTACATGGCCGACGCCCACGCGCGAGGCTTTCGGCCCGCTTCGCTCTTGCGGCGCAAGCTCGTGCTGCTCCTGGCGATCCTGGAGTGCTCGCCGCAGGGCGGTGACCTCGATGCGCCCGACCCGGGCTCGCGCGCCGGCTTCGCCCTGCGAGCCGCCTTCGACGGGGCGCGGTTCACCCTGGCCGTAGCGGCGGGTGCGCTGCTCGCCCTGCCGGTGCACGTCCTTTGTGCTCTTTCCCGGCCTCGAGGAGCGCGCTAGCCGTGCTGCGCGTCGTCGTGGTCGGCTCCGGCGCGAGCGCGGTGCACCTCGCGCAGTCGGTGCTCGAGCGCGGCGGGCGGGTCACGTTGCTCGACGTCGGGCGCGAAGGGCCGCCGTCGCTCCGCCCCGACAGCGGCTTCGCGGCGCTCAAGCGCGAGCTGGACGACCCCGCCGCCTACTTCCTCGGCCCGCGCTTCGAGGGCGTGCTCTGGCCGGGGACGCCGGGCGAGTACTACGGGATCCCTCCGCACAAGTCCTACGTCTTCGAAGGGGCCCCGCGCCATCGCCTCGACGCGCGCGGCTTCGAGCCCCTGGCGTCCTTCGGCCAGGGCGGCTTGGCCCAGGCTTGGACCGGCGGCGTGTTCCCGTTCGCGCGCGGCGAGATGGAGGACTTCGCGGTCCCCTTCGAGGAGCTGCTTCCTTACTACGGGATCGTCGCGCGGCGCATCGGGATCTGCGGCGCGGCCGACGACCTCGCGCGCTTCTTGCCGCTGCACGAGCACCTGGACGATCCGCTGGATCTCGACCTGCACTCGGCGGCGCTGCTCGAGCGCTACGGCGAGCGCAAGGAGGAGCTGAACGGCCGCCTGCGCTGCTGGATCGGCCGCTCGCGCGTCGCCGTCCTGCGCGAGGACCGCGGCGAGCGGCGCGCCTGCGGCTACCTGGGCCGCTGCCTGTGGGGTTGCCCGCGCGATTCGCTCTACACGCCGCTGGCAACCCTGCGCCGGCTGCGGGAGGAGCCCGGCATGACCTACGTGCCCGGCATGTGGGTCACGCACGTCGAGCTCGACGGCGCCGGCCGGGCCGTGCGAGCCGTCGCCGAGCCCATCGGGGGCGGAGCGAGCCAGACCTTCCCGGGCGACCGCATCGTGCTCGCCGCGGGCACGCTGTCCTCGGCGCGAGTGTTCCTGAAGACGGCGCTGCGCGCGGGCGGTCGGGCGCCGGAGCTTCCCGGGCTCATGGACAACCGCCAAGTGCTCGTGCCGTTCGTCAACCGCGGTCTCGTGCGCCGCAAATGGGATCCGGACACCTACCAGTACCACCAGCTCGCGCTCGGGCTGCAGGGCGAGCGCGAGAAGGAGTACGTGCACGGGCTGATCACGACGCTGAAGACGGCGCTGATCCACCCGATCGTGCAGCGAGTGCCGCTCGACCTGCGCGCGGCGCTGTCGGTCTTCCGGAACGTGCACGCGGCGCTGGGGATCGTGAACGTCAACTTCCACGACACGCGCAGGCCGGAGAACGTCCTCGCGCTCGAGCCCGGCGCCGGCGGGGCGCCCCCGCGGCTGCTCGTGCGCTATGCGCCGCCGCCGGACGAGCCGCGCCGCATGCGGCTCGCCTTGCGCCGCGTACGCCGCGCGCTCTCGCTGCTCGGCTGCACCGTGCCGCCGCACATGAGCTACGTGCGCCCGATGGGCGCCAGCGTGTACTACGCCGGGACCCTGCCGATGTCCGCCGCGCGCGCGCCGCTCACCACCTCGCCCGACGGCGAGAGCCACGACTTCGAGCGCCTGATCCTCGCCGACGGCTCCGTGCTGCCCTTCCTGCCGGCCAAGAACCTGACCTTCACCCTGATGGCCAACGCCGCCCGTATCGCCGAGCGCCTGTGAGAACGGCAAATCATCTCCGCGACAGTTCAACGACTTCCGTTACACGGCGGTTACACGCAGCT
>DATKBQ010000099.1:0-5650 GCA_035546375.1 Planctomycetota bacterium
ATCCAGGGCTCGGCGGGCGGGCCGGCGAGGGCGAGCGCGAGCGCGGCGGCCAGGCCGGCGCCGCCGTCGTCGGGCAGCTCGGGCGCGAGCAGCACGCGGGCCCCGCGAGGCGCGGCGCTCCAGAGCGACTGGCCGCCGCACGCCTCGACGTGACGCTCGAGATCCTGCTCGATCTCCAGCTCCACCGTCGGTGCCTCCCGGCCATCCGGCGGACCGAGCGCCGCGACCAGCGACGCGCGGGCGCGCGCGAGCTTCGGCGCGTAGGCCGCCCAGCGCGCCGGGTCGAGGTCGGCCGGCACTCGCGCGCGGAGGCCCTCGAGCTCGAGCGTACGGAGCGGCGCGCCGTGCTCGTTGGCCTCGGGCTCCTCGCGCGTGCCTTCGATCGGCCTGCCATTCGGGTCGAGGCGCGCGCGGAGCAGCGCGCGGCCGCCGAGGCGCACTTGGAGCGACGGGCGCCACGCCGGCTCGAGCTCGACGGCGGCGCGTGCCGCGTCGAGCGCCCGGCGCGCGAACCAGGCCGTCAGGGGGAGCCCCGCGCGCTCGGGGTCCTCGAGGGTCGCGACCAGCACCGCGCCGGGCTCGTCGAATCGCCATCCGAGGAGCGCGAACCCCTCGGCCGCGCCCAGCTCGACTTGCAACCGCTCGAGCACCGCGCGCATGCCCGGCGTGGACTCGTCGCCGACCAGGATGCGCGGCGCCTCCCCGCGCGGCGCGGAGGGATCGACCAGCGCGACCTCGAAGGGGCCCTCGGAGCGGAGGCGGCGCAGCGCGGGGAGGCAGAGCTCGGCGGCGGGCCCCGGAGCGACGGCGACCTCGAGGCGCTGGGACGTGGCCAGCGCGCGGTAGAGCTGCCAGGGCCTGGCCGGCGCGCCGCGCCCTCCGCAGGAGAAGGCCGCCAGCGCGAGCGCAGCCGCGATGCCACGGCCGGCGCCAGCGCGCCCCCTCGCGCCCGGATTCCTCACGCGCCGGGCAGTCTAGCGGGGATCTACCCCAGCCCGAAGAGTATCGCTGGACGCAGGACGTCGACCGTGAAGTCAAGACTCCCGGAAACCGATGCACGCGCCGCGCCTGCCGGCGCGGCTGCGGCACATGCGGCCGCCACGCCCGCGAAAACCGATCGACGCGCCGCGCCTGCCGGCGCGGCTGCGGCACATGCGGCCTGCGGCCGCGTGCCGCGGGCTAGCGAGCCCCTCCGCCCTGCGGGCGAATCGGACGATCGCCTCCAGGGCTCGGCGCCGCGCGGCCGATGAGCGGCGACGCATGGGATCTCCTCGACCGAGCCTCCCCAGGGGCGCAGATCCCTCCGCCGAGGCCGCCGCAGCCGGCACCTCCCGCGACGTCTTCATCGCCCGCCAGCCGATCTTCGATCCGGGCTTGAACACCGTCGCCTACGAGCTGCTCTTCCGCGCCGGCTGGCAAAACTGGTTCTCCGAGGTCGACGCCGCGCGCGCCGACGCCTGCGTGCTCGAGTCGAGCCTGTCGGAGTTCGGCCTCGACACGCTGGTCGGCCCGCGCAAGGCCTTCCTCAACATGGGAAGGCAGACCCTCGTGCAGCACCTGTGGACCATGCTGCCGCGCGAGCGCGTCGTGATCGAGGTGCTCGAGACCGTGGACCCCGACCCCGAGGTGGTCGCGGCGGCGCGAGCGCTGCGCGCGATGGGCTACGAGCTGGCGCTCGACGACTTCGTGCTCCGCGCCGATTACGAGCCGCTGCTCGAGTTGGCGACGATCGTCAAGGTCGACTTTCGCCAGAGCGGTCCGGACGAGCGCGCGTACCTGGCGCGCAGCTTCCTGCCGCGCGGGATCCGGCTGCTGGCCGAGAAGGTCGAGAACGCCGAGGAGCAGCGCGAGGCGCGCGAGCTCGGCTACTCGCTCTTCCAGGGCTACTTCTTCTGCCGCCCGGAGGTCCTCGCGCGCACCGAGGTCCCGCGCTTCAAGCTGAACTACCTGCGCTTCCTGCAGGAGATCCACCGCCCCGAGCTGGACTTCGACCGGCTCGAGCAGGTCTTCCGCCAGGAGGTCTCGCTCTCGGTCAAGCTCCTGCGCTACCTGAACTCCGCCGCCTTCGGCTGGCGCAGCGAGGTCAAGACGATCCGCGAGGCGCTGGTGCGCCTCGGCGAGCGGCCGATGCGCAAGTGGGCGACCGTGGTCGCGCTGGTGGGCCTGGGCGAGGACAAGCCGCCCGAGCTGGTGCTCACCGGGCTCGTGCGCGCCCGCTTCTGCGAGCTGCTCGGCGCCCTCGCTGGGCTGCGCGACCGCGAGCTCGACCTGTTCCTGATGGGCATGTTCTCGGTCGTCGACGGCCTGCTCGGGCGCCCGCTGCGCGAGGTCCTGAGCGAGGTCTCGCTGGCGGAGGACGCCAAGCGCGCGCTGCTCGGCGCGCGCGACGGGCTCGGCCGCCTGTTCGCGCTGGTCCTGGCCCACGAGCGCGGCGACTGGCAAGAGGACGCTGCGCTGGTGGCCGAGCTCGGCCTAGCCGAGGCGCCGGTGGCGGCGGCCTACGCGGAAGCGGTGGGCTGGGCCGGGCGCGTGCTGGAGCCCGGTTAGGCCCCCCGCGCCCCCGGGCAACGCCCGCCCATCGCCGCGCGGGAACGAGCGGCGCGATCCGGCGCCCGGCTCCACTTTCCTGCAACCTGGCGCCGCCCGGTCCAGTATGTAGAGCCCGTGGAGTCCATGGGCTCGGTCGCGGGCGGCGCGTTGCCGTCCGACCCGCTCGAGGCGCGGCTGGTGGAGGAGCTGCCCAGGCTGCGCTCGTTCGTGCGCGGGCTCTCCGTGCGCTCGGCGGCCGACGCCGACGACCTCGTCCAGGAGGTCGCGGCGCGGGCGCTGCGCTACCGGCGCGCGTTCGATCCCTCGCGCGCCCTCGGACCGTGGCTGCGGCGGACTGCCGTGCGGGCGTGGCTCGACCACCGCAAGCGGGAGCGCGAGCGGCCCGCGACCCTGGAGAGGGCCGATCGAGACGTGCCCGCGCGAAGGGAGGGTGAGGTCGGCGAGCGGGAGGAGCTCGAGCGGCTCCTGTCGCGGCTCGCGCCGATCGAGCGCGACGTGCTGCTGCGCTTCCACCAGAACGGCGAGTCGGTGCGCGAGATCGCGGCCGCGCTCGGGATGCCCGAGGGCACGGTCAAGTCGCACCTGCACCGCGCGCGGCGCAAGCTCGCGGCCGATGCGGACGAGAAGGCGGGATGAGCGGCGACGGCGGGCTCTGGGCGGCCATCGACGAGGCGCTCGACGCGCGAGCGGACCCGCTCGCGGACCCGCGCGTCCGAGACCTGCTCCAGCGCCGGCCCGAGGAGCTGGAGCGCTGGATGCGCCTGCGCGGCCGGCTCGCGCGGCTCGATCGATCGCCTGGCCGGCGCCGGTCGCGCGCGCGACCCGCCGTGCTGGCCGTTGCCGCCGTGGCGCTCGTCGCCGCGTGCGTCGCGGCCCTGGCTCACCGCCCGCGCCCCAGCGGCGCGCTGGTCGCAGCCGTGGCGGGGCCCGACGCCGCTGCGCTCAGACCTGCGGTTCAGGTGCTCTCGTTCCGCACGAGCGTCTCGACCGAAGGCCCGCAGGGCCGGCGCGAGACGCGGCTCGAGGACGGATGGCTGACGACGACCAGCGAGGTGCGCGGCACTGCGGACGGAACCGGCGGCGGCCGTTCGCTCGTGTCGGGGACCCAATCGAGGAGGCTTCCGTGACGTGGTTAGCGACCCTGTTGGTGTTCCCTGCGCCCCTCACCGGTGCCGCCGCGCAGGAGCGGCCGCAGGAGCCGGCACGACCCGTGCATTCGGTGCGGATCTACGAGCTTCGCGACCTGCTGATGGCTTCGGCGGAGGCTTCCGACACGCCGCGCTCGCGCGAGTGGCTCTCGAGCGAGGACGGCCGTGCGGAGCGCGAGAGGCGCATGGCCTCCGGGCGCGAGCACTTCGAGCGCATCCTCAAGACCTACCTCCAGCCGCCGTTCGATCCGCAGCGGGATCAACTGCGCATCACCGAGGGGGACTCGCTCGTCGCCCAGCTCCGACCGGAGCAGCTCGAATGGCTGGACGCGTTCTTGAAGCGCCAGCGATCGGAGCCGCGGATGATCGAGGTCGAGCTGAAGATCCTCGGTGCGCCGCTTGGAGCGCTCCGAGCCCTTGCCAAAGGGACCGACCCGTTGGTGCTCGAGACTCCCGAGCAACAGCGCGCTTTCGACGAGGCCCTTTCGGGGATCGCCGGGCTCGAGAAGGTCTCCACACCTCGGTTCCGGTTCTGGGAGAGAGTGCAGACCTCGATCTCCGTCACCGACAAGCTGGCCTACCTGAAGGACTGGAAGCTCGAGACCGTCGAGCCGGGGCCGCAGACGATCGCCGACCCGGTCATCGCCACCATCGACGAGGGTTATCGCGTGGGGACACGCACCGTCGAGATCGACGCGTTGACGATCGACCTCGAGGTCGAGCTCGAGTGGTCCCAGGTCCGGCGCCCGATCCCGACCAAGAAGATCGAGCTCGACACCCCCGGACGCACCGAGGTCGAGATCGCGCTCCCCGAGGTCGACCGCATCCGCATCGAGTCCACCGTGCGCATCGCGCCGGACGCGAAGGTCGTCTTCTTCTCGCTCCCCGGCTCCCTGCGCGACATCGCCGTGATCGCCCGCGCGCGTCCGGTCGAGGAGGGCGAAAGCGTCAAGTGAGCGGGCTTTCCTCCGGTGGCCTCCCGGGCGAGGACGCCCGCTCCAGCGCGAAGAGCTTCGCGTACTTCATCTGCACGTAGTGCGCGGCGAGGCACGCCAGCAGGAAGCCGCGCCAGCCGTCGAGGAAACCGGTGCGCAGGACGTAGAAGTTGATCCAGCGCGCGGCGGGCCGCACGACGAGATCGAGCCGGCGCGCGCGCCGTCCGCGGCGGTAGAGCCCCTCGGCCATGGTGGTCGTGTAGCGGTCGATCCGGCGCAGGTGGTCCGAGAGATCGCGGTAGGGATGGTGCTGGAGGTCGCCCGAGAGCGCGCCGGGCTCGGAGTCCAGCTCGACCCGGTCGTGCGGATCGTTGCCGCCCCAGCGGCCCCGCCGGCGGTCGAACAGGCGCAGCTGCCGGTCCGGGTACCAAGTGCCGTTCTTGATCCAGCGCCCGAGGTAGTTGGACATGCGCGGCATCGTCCAGCCGGCGAAGCGCGGGAATCCGGCGTCGCGCAGGTCGAGGATCTCGAGGCGCAGGTCGGGCGAGACGCGCTCGTCGCAATCGACGCAGAGGACCCAGTCGTGGCGCGCCTCGCGGACCGCGAACTCCTTCTGCGCCACGTGCCCGGGCCAGTCGCGCTCGACTACGCGCGCGCCGAGCCCGGCGGCGATCTCGCGCGTACGGTCGCGGGAGTGCGAGTCGACCACGAGGATCTCGTCGCACCACTCCAGGGAGCGGATGCAGTCCTCGATCCGGTCCTCCTCGTCGAAGGAGATGATGCAGGCGCTCACGCGCGGCCGCTCGGTTGCGTCGGGCTTCAGCGGCGCGTCCATCGCTCGATCACCTCCCGGTAGAGCGCGTCGTAGCGCTCGGCCATCTGCTCGGGCAGGAATCCTTCCGCCACGCGCGCGGGACCGGCGCGGGCGAGGCGCTCGCGCAGCGCGCGGTCGCGCAGGAGCCGCCCGATGGCGGCGGCGAGCGCGGCGGGATCGCCGGGCGGCACCAAGAGCCCGGT
>DATKBQ010000100.1:0-4586 GCA_035546375.1 Planctomycetota bacterium
AGGCGCCGAAGCTCTCGAGCGCGGGCAGGATCCAGACCGCCGTCGTGGCCGCGGCCGCGATCGAGCCGGCCGAGCTCCAGGCGTACACCGAGCCAACCGCGCGGCCGGCGCGCGCCGGCGCGTGGCGCCCGAGCTCCACCAGCGCCGGGAACAGCATGCCCATGCCCAAGGTCGAGAGCCCCATGAGCACCGCGCCGACGCCCGCACAGAACAGCGCGTTGAAGAGCTGGGCGGCGCGCAGCTCGCGCACGCTCCCGGCGACCAGCGCGAGCGATGGGCGCAGCTCCAGGCCCGCGAGCGCGGGAACGATCACCAGCGCCACGGCCAGCGACACCGCGCCACGCAGGCTGGAGCGGCCCGACAGCGCGAAGCGGAAGACCAGGCTCCCGATTCCCAGCCCGAGGATGAAGACGAAGATCGCCGCCGTGAAGGCATAGGTGGTCGGGCCCACGAGCACCGCGAGCTGGCGCGCCCAGAGCATCTGCAGGGCCAGCGAGGCGAAGCCGGTGAGCGCCGCCGCTCCCGCGATCGCCCCGCGCCGCGGTCCGGGCTGCGCGAGGTGAACGGTCTCCGGCTCGGCGGGTGCGCCGAGCGGGGGCAAGCGCCGCGCGAGCGCTGCCGCGGCGGCGGCGACGGCGAAGGTCGCGAGCGCCGCCGCCCAGTTCGCGCCCGAGAGCCCGAGGGAAGGCAGCAGGTGGAAGCCGGCGATCCACGCCCCGGCCGCCGCTCCCAGCGTGTTGAAGGCGTAGAGCCACGCGGTCGAGGCCCCGAGCGCCATGCCGCCGCCGGCGAACTGTCGCACCAGCAAGGGCAGCGTCGCGCCCATCAGCGCGCACGGCGGGCCGAGCACCGCCAGCGTGAGCGCGAAGCGCGCCACGGCCTGGATCAGGGGTCCGCCCGGCAGGGCAGCGTGCAGCGCGGCCGTGCGCTCGAAGAGCCACGCCAGCTCGAGTGGCACGAGGAGCGCGAGCACGCCGATGGCGGCCTCGCAGGCGGCATAGGCGGCGAGCGGGCGGCGCAGGCGGTCGGCGATCGGGCCGGCGATCGCGGCGCCGGCGCCGAGGCCGAAGAGGAACGCCGCGACCACGCTCGCCATGGCGTAGGACGAGCTGCCCCACAGGTGGGCGAAGCGCTTGAACCAGATCAGCTCGTAGGCGAGCGCCGTCGCCCCCGACAGGACGAAGAGCAGCGAGGCGAGGAAGAATCCGCTCGGTCGCGCCGGCCGCATGGCGAGGCCTAGCGGGGTCCTACCCCAGCCCAACGAGTATCGCTGGCCGCTCGACCTCGCTCGCCGAGGCAAGACCCCCAGAAACCGATGCACGCGCCGCGCCGGCAGGCGCGGCTGCGGCACGTGCTCGCTGCCCGCCCGCGAAAGCCGATCGACGCGCCGCGCCGGCAGGCGCGGCTGCGGCACGTGCTCGCGACCCGCCCGCGAAAGCCGATCGACGCGCCGCGCCGGCAGGCGCGGCTGCGGCACGTGCTCGCTCCGCTCGCGTGCCGCGAGCTAGCCGTCTTGGCCCCGGTGACTTGACTCATTTCGGAGGCTCCTGCGGGCCAAGCCGTCTAGCGCGCCGCGGCGAGCGCTGCGCCGGCGGCCTCGAGCGGGTCGCCGCGAGGCTTGAACCCCTCGGCCGCGAGCGCGGAGAGCAGCGCGGCCAAGGCCAAGAGCACGTTGCGCGGCGTCGAGCCGGCGCCCATGAGCCCGATGCGCCACAGCCTGCCCTTGAGCGGCCCGAGACCGCCGCCGATCTCGATCCCGTGCTCGTCGAGCAGGCGGCGGCGCACGCGCGACTCGTCCAGGCCGGCGGGAACGCGCACGGCGGCGAGCTGCGGCATCCGCTCCGCCTCGGGCGCGAGCAGTTCCAGGCCCATGGCCTCCAGCCCGGACGCGAGCGCGCGGCCGTGGCGGCGGTGGCGCGCGAAGCGCGGCTCGAGGCCCTCCTCGAGCACCAAGCGCAACGCCTCGTGCAGGCCGTAGAGCAAGTTGCTCGAGATCGTGTGGTGGTAGGCGTGCTCACCGCCCCAGTAGCGCATCAGGAGCTCGAGGTCGAGGTACCACGCCGACGGGCGTCGCGCGCGCCCTGCGACCTTGCGCCGCGCGCGCTCGCCGAGCGTCAGCGGAGCGAGCCCGCTGGCGCACGAGAGCCCCTTCTGCGTGCACGACCAGAGTCCGTCGATTCCCATCGAGTCGCAGTCCAGCGGCACGCACGCGAGCGAGGTGACGGCGTCGACCAGGAGCAACGCGCCCAGCTCGCCGGCCAGCTCGCGGAAGGGTGCGAGGTCTTGGAGGATGCCGGTGGAGGTCTCCGCGTGCACCAGCGCGAGCGCGTCGTAGCGCTTGCCCGCGGCCGCCGCGCGCACGCGCTCCGGATCGAGGGCGCGACCCCACTCGCCTTCGGCGAGCGTGACGCGCGCGCCGTGGCGCTCGGCGATCTCCGCGATCCGCGCGCCGAAGTAGCCGCAGGCGCCGACGAGGATCGAGTCGCCCGGCTCGAGCACGTTGGCCAGGACCGCTTCCATTCCCGACGTGCCGGTGCCCGAAGCGGCGAGCGTCCAGTCGCTCGAGGTGCCGAGGGCCTCGCGCAGCATGGCGCGGATCTCGTCCATGGCCGCGAGCAGCCACGGATCGAGGTGGCCCAGGGTCGGCAGCGAGAGCGCGCTCTGGACGCTCGGCTCGACCTCCGACGGACCGGGGCCGAGCAGGACCCGGCGCGGCGGCGCGAGCGCGGCGTAGAGCTCGTTCATGGGCTCGGCGGGCGAGCTGCGCTCAGCCCCTGGCGGCCTCCAGCGCGCGCTTGAGGGCCAGCGGGTTCACCGCACCCGAGCTGCCGCCGACGAAGGTGCCGTCGGGATCGGCGAGGATCACGAAGGGCAGCATGTAGGCCTCCTCCAGGTGCTGCGCGAGCCCCAGGACTTCGTCCTCGGGATCGTCGCAGTCCGACGCCAGGGCGACGAAGCCCTCGCGCAGGAGCGGCGCGATCTCCGGATGCGGCACGACGCCCTGCACCAGGGCCCGGCACTGCCCTCAGGCCTCCCGGCCCATCTCGATGAAGACGAGCTTCTTTTCGGCCCGGGCCTCGGCGCTGGCCTCGCTCCAGCGCCTCTTCCAGTCCAGCGTGCCGCGGTCGTCGAAGTGGGGATGGGGTCGCGGGGCGCTCATCGGCTCTCCAAGGGCGGGCGCGGATCCTAACCGATGGGAGGGGGGGCGATGCGGGGAGCGACGCGGGAGCCAGGGGCGCCGGCGACGCGTTGCCGCTTCGCAGATGTCAAGACGGCGGGCCAGGCGCGTCGAAAGAGGCGTGATGCTCCCCGCCTGGAAGGGTGGGGCGGCGTCCCCGAGTCCAGGCGGAGCGAGACCCCATGATCAGCCCCGAGGAGAGCACGGAAATCGGCGAGCGCCGGCGCGCCCTGCGCCGCGAAGCGGACCTCGTGCTGCGAGTGCAGGTGAACCCCGTCGAGCTCGGCGGGCGCGCCGAGAACCTGTCCCAGGCGGGCGTCTTCTTCTTCAGCCAGGGCGCGCTGCGCGTCACGGTCGAGATCGAGCAGGACGGCGAGCGGCGCCAGTACCCCGGTCAGCTCGTGCGCGTCGAGCGGATGAGCGAGGAGACCACGGGGTACGCGATCGAGTTCGATCGCGCCTAAGCGCCGCCCCTCAGCGCCGCTTCAGCGGCGCGATCCATCGGCGAGGCGCTCCAGCGCGCACTTGCGCTGCACCCTCAGATCACCGGCAACTCCCTCGGCACCGCTCCCCGCGGGAACGCCTCCTCGATTCGCCGCACCTCGTCCTCGCCCAGCTCGATCGCCCCCGCGGCCGCGTTCTCGCGCGCATGCTGCGGCTGCGCGGCCTTGGGGATCGCGAACGTGCCCTCCTCGCGGACCAGGAAGGCGAGCGCGATCTGTCGCGGCGTCGCTCCGCGCGCCTTCGCCAGCTCGGCGAGCACTTGCCCGCCGCGCGAGCCGGGCGACGGGAACTTGCCGGAGCCGAACGGGCTGTAGCCGACCATCGCCGCACCCAGCTCGCGGCAGGCGGGGAGCACGGCGTGCTCGATCGCCCGCTCCTGGAGGTGGTAGAGCACCTGGTCGCAGGCGACGCGACCGGGGCCGCCGATCTCGACGGCGCGACGCAGGAGGTCCGCGTCGAAGTTCGAGACGCCCCAGGCAAGGATCTTGCCCGCGCCGAGGAGGTCCTCGAAGCCGGCGATCGTCTCCTCGAGCGGCTCGTCGCCCGGCCAGTGGAGGAGGTAGAGGTCGAGCTGCTCGATTCGCAGCCGCTCCAGGCTGCGCTCGCAGGCCTCGACGGTGCCGCGCCGGCTCGCGTGGTCGGGCAGGACCTTCGAGACGATGAACAGCTCCTCGCGACGTCCCCAGGCCTCGATCGCGCGGCCGACCAGCGACTCGGCCGCGCCGTCGCCGTAGTACTCGGCCGTGTCGACGTGGGTCATGCCGGCCTCGAAGCCGGCGTGCAGCGCGCCGATCGCGTCGCGCTCGGGCGCCGTCTCGAGGAGCCAGGTGCCCTGGCCGATGACGGGGACGGGACGCGAATTCGGGCCGAAGGGACGGGTGCGCATGGACGCAAGACCTACGTC
>DATKBQ010000101.1:0-9157 GCA_035546375.1 Planctomycetota bacterium
TCAGCCGGTCGGTGGCCGGCCGAGAAAGTGAAACTTTGACTACGACTCGGAAGTTGCCTAGTTCGCGCGCGCGGCGCTACCAGCTGACCACGTCGCGCGCGATCACTGTCATCGGCGTGAAGGGCGGCAGGTTGGCCACGCTGTTGAAGGCCGTGTCGTAGCCCCAGGCGCGGTTCGGCGCCGTGTAGCGGTCGCCGCCGTAGGCCCATGCCGCCGTGGCGTGGGAGCTCGGCCACAGGTTCACGAAGGAACCCTTGATGGTGCAGGTCTTGCCGGTCCAGTTCTCGTGGAAGCGCGGCAGGTTCTCGAGACCGCCGTTGTAGGCACTGCCGACGGTGCTCTGGTTCCCGGTGAGGATCGCCACGTTGTAGGTCGTGTTGCTCGCGCTCGGCAGGTTGCCCTTCGTCTTCGTCCCGCTCCAGGCGTTCGAGAGCAGGTTGACCGCGTCGCCGATCACCGCCGCTCCCTTCTTCGCGACGGTGTTGTAGTCGCCCTTGATGTAGAGCGGGTTCTCCGAGGCGACCGTCAGCTTCCCGGCGAGCTGCGCGCCGTTCACGAGCTGGATCCCCTTGGCGTTCGTGCCCGTGCCCGCGCCGTAGTGCGCCGCGTACAGGAGCCCGTTCGCCGGGAACTTGCCGCTCGCCGCCAGCGCGGAGAGGTCGATCTGCGCCAGCTTGACCTGCGCCGTGCTGCCGTTCGCCTGCCGCGCGTCGTAGAGCTGCGTCAGCTTCAAGGCCGGACCCACCACGGAGGTGACGTCGTTCCCGGCCTTGTCGTAGGCCTTGATCGTCATCACGCCGCCGAGGACGTGCGTGATCACCGCCAGGTCGGCGGCCTGGTGGTAGAAGCCCTTGTCGTGGGTGCCCGCGCCCGACGCCGCCGGCAGGTACTGGCCGAGCGTCGAGTTGTAGTAGTACGCGCCGCCCGGGGAGGGCTCGTACATCTGGACCGAGCCGATGTGCGGCACAGACGCCTTGGTGACGCCGTGCACGCCGCTCATCACCGTGTACCCCTGCCCATTGGCGTAGCTCGGCGTCTGCGACCAGTAGGCGAGCGCGCCCGGAGCCCAGGGGTACCAGTCGCCCGGGTCGTCGAAGTCCCCGTCGCCGTTCGAGTCCCAGCCGGTGAATGCGCTGTCGTAGCCGCTGGCGGACGGCACGCCGAGCGCCGCGAGCTGCGCGACGCTCATCATCGTGAAGTAGCTCGTCGGCTCGGCCGGATTGAACGGGTTCGCGACCCAGTTACGGACGTCGACCGTGCCCTGGGACTGCGCCGGCGCGTCCTTGCGGTTGCGGTAGATGCCGCCCGTCGCGTGCAGGTAGTTCGTGTTCAGCTTGAGCGTGCCGCCGGAGTTCAGGTAGATGTCGGCGTTCGAGCGCACGCGGCCGCCGAGGGTCATGCTGGGCCCAGGGTTGATCTCGAGGTCGTCGGTGTAGAAGACCGCGAACTGGAAGACCGGGGTCGACTCGGCGTTGATCAGCCGGTGAGCCCGGAAGGAGTGCCCCTCGACGGTCGCCGTCGCCTCCAGCGCATAGCCGGTGACGAAGGTCTGGATGCCGGCCGCATCGGTGACGATCGAGTCGAAGCCGCTCGGGGCGATCGCGTAGGTCACCGGTGTCGCGTCGATGACCACGGTGCCGGTCGGCGACGGCAACTTCCAGTTGGCGAGCGCGGTCGTTACCTCGCGCTTGGCGACCTCGACCGCGCCTTCCGCCAGGTACTGCGCCCGGCCGTTGCGGCGCTTGGTCGTCGCCGTGCGGTCCGAGGCCATGGACATGGCCAGCATGCTGGAAACCAGCGTCGCCGCAGCGACCACCGCGAACACCGTGTAGAGCAGCGCCATGCCGCGGCGCGCCCTGCGTCCCCCGTTCATTCGCTTCATCGTCCCCTCATCCGTTGCGGAGCCTGACGACGGTCTCGGCCCGATGCCGCTGCACCGTCCCCTTCTCGTCCCGTTGCCTCAGGAAGATCGTCACGCGCAGCGCCTCCAGGGGGATCGCGAAGCCGGTCGAGGCGGAGTCCTCGAAAAGGATGCGCTCTACGTGGCTCGCGACGGTGCGCGGGCTCGCCGCGTCGACCCGCCGCTCGAGCCGGTTGATGCCGTCGGCGCCGGTGGTGAGCACGTAGCTGAACTCTTCGGCGCCCCAGACCAGGTTCCCGGCCAGGTCGACGTCGGGGATGCCGTCCCCGTCATCGTCCGCCGGCTGGAGGAACACGATCTCGCGGCTCGGGCCGAAGTCCGGCTGGCCGGGCTGGGCGTGCTTGGCCGCGGGCGGGTGCGCGTGCGCGGCGAAGGCGCCGACCGCGTTGCCGTCGTCGAAGAAATAGGGATAGCTCGGCGTGAAGCCGGAGCGGCGCATGTCGGCGACGATCCGCGCCATGGCGCGCTCTCCGGCGTCCTGGAGGCCGGAGCGCACCTCGCTCGCCGCGCTGAGCCCGCGCATGCTCTCCAGCGCGCCGACGAGGGTTCCAGCGAGCATGAACAGGATGGCCGCCGAGATCGTGACCTCGAGCAGCGTGAAGCCCGCCCTCTCGCGCCGAGCGGCGGCCATCAGCGCACCTTCATGGTCGAAAGCCTCATGGTCCGCGGCCGTCCCACCCAGTCGTCCCAGGTCATCGTGAGCACGATCTCCAGCGGGTCCGGGACGGTGGCGCCTGCATAGCCGGGATAGGTCGCGACGATGCGCTCGTTGGCCAGATGAAGGCCCTCGAAGGCCGCGATCGGCTGGCCCGCCTGGAAGGCGCTGCCCGGGACGGGGATCTGGTCGGTGGAGAGCGCGAGCACCCGCTCCATCGCGTTCTCCAGATCGGCCATCGCCGTGTTCGTCTCCCGCGCCGTGTGGAGCAGGTTGAGCGAGCTGAGCTGGGTGGCGAAGGCCGAGGTCACGGCCACGATCAGCACGACGATCGCGATGAGGATCTCGAGCACCGTGAAGCCCGAGCGCGGGCCGCTGCGGCCCCTCTGCACCCCGATCTTGGCCACGTACTCCCCTACCCCCGCCCCAAAGGCGGTGCCCTGCCCCCCTGCGATCCCCTTCCGGGCGGCGGCCCCCCAGCCGCGCCCCTCGACCCGCTCACGGGCCGATCTCCGCGCTGGGTATCGGGATCTCACTCGGGCGTTCTTGAGCGGATCCTGAGCAAGGTCCAGCCCGGCTCCAGCGGCCCTCTGAGCCCCGCTACGGTCATCCGATCCCGCGCGCCCAACCACCCGCGCAGCCTCGCGCTTCCGCGCGCCGCCAGCGCGACGGCCTGCACCGCGTCCGGCGGCACGGGTGATGTCCGCCCCGCTCCCTGGGAGGTGGCGACGATGCTCGAGCGCGCCGGTGCCCCGCACCCTTCGGCTCCCCGGTGCCTCGCTTCGCGCCTGTGCAACCTCTTGACGGCGTCCTCTGGAATGTTCCCCGAATCAAAGAGTCGTTCTGCGCCTGGCGCAGCCTGCCGGGGCTTGCCGGAACGCCCGCGCGCGTGACGAAGCCATGCGCCGGCGGCCCTGTTGGAATGGGGCAAGAACGAGCGTGCCTGAGGCGTTGCGTTCGCCCTCCCCCGGATAAGGAGCCGCGGGATGAGATGGCGCCCGTCCTCCAGCCCTGAGTACCTTCGAAGGGCCTGCGATGAGCCTCCGACCCTGAGCCTCCAAGCCAACACCATCCTGCGCGGGGGCCAGATGGCTTGCCTTGCGCTCTCGGGCGTGCTCTGTGCTTCCGGGCTCGCGCCCGCCCCGCCGCCAGACGGTAGCAGCTCCGGCTTCGCTCAAGCCTGCGGGAACGCGGCGCGAGTCCACTCGCGGAAGCGCTCTAGCGCCTCGGCGTAGATCGCGACGCGCGCGGGATCGGGCTCAAGCGTCTCCCCCGTCGTGCGCACCCAGCTCGCGGCCACCTCGTCCGCGCTGATCCGCTCGCCCGCGAGCCGCAGCGCGGTCCAGCGCGCTTGCAGCGCCGCGCCGAAGGCCGCCGACTCGTCTTCCGCCAGCCGCACCACCGAAGCGTCGAGCGCGTCCGCGAGCACCGAGCGCCACAGCGCGTTGCGCGCGCCGCCGCCGACCACGCGCACGCTATCGATTGCGAGGCCCAGCGCGCGCATGCGCTCGACGCCCCAGGCGAGGTTCAGGCTGACGCCCTCGATCGCCGCGCGGTAGAGATGCGCGCGGCCGAAGAGGCCCGGTCGGATCCCCGTGAGCACGCCGCTCGCGTGGGGCAGGTCGGGCACGCGCTCGCCGGCGAGGAACGGCAGGAAGAGCAGCCCGTCGGCGCCGGCGGAGATCGCCGCCGCCTCGCGCTCGAGCTCGGCGTGCTCCGCCCCGAACGCCGCGCGCACCTCCTCGAGCACGCCGGTCGCGTTCATCACGCACAACAGCGGCAGCCAGCCTCCGCTCGAGTCGCAGAACGGCGCGATCAGTCCGGCGGGATCGACCAGCGGCTCGGCGCTGTACGTGAACACCGTCCCCGACGTCCCCAGGCTCACCACGGCGATGCCGGGCCGCGTCGCACCGCTGCCGATCGCGCTCATCATGTTGTCGCCGCCGCCCGATGCGACCGGCGTGCCAACCGCCTCCTCACCCAGGCCGAGCAGCGCCGCGCCCTCGCGCGTGAGCATCCCGGACGGCTCGCCGGCGGCGACGAGCGGCGGCACCATCGACTCGAGCCGCGGGTCGATGCACGCCATCGCCCCCGCGTCGAAGCGCCGCTCGACCGGGTCGAAGAAGCCCGTGCCGGAGGCGTCGCCGGCCTCCATGGTCGCGCGGCCGCTCAGGCGCAGGTTCAGGAAGTCGTGCGGCAGGAGCACGCGAGCAACGCGCGCCCAGCTCTCGGGCTCGCGTCGCGCGAGCCAGAGGATCTTCGACGCAGTGAAGCCGGTCGGCACCGCGCGTCCCAGCGCGCGCGTCAGCTCGCGCGCCTCCTCGGCGGTCGAGGTGTCGCACCACAGCTTCGCGGGCCGCACCACGCGCTCCGTCTCGTCGAGCACGACCAGCCCGTGCTGCTGCCCCGACACGCCGATTCCCGCCAGAGCGCGCGAGGACACTCCGGGCTTCGCCCACAGCTCGCGCGCCGCTGCGCCGGCGGCCTCGACCCACGTCTCGGGGTGCTGCTCCGCCGCGCCCGGCGGCAGACCGGCGATGAGCCCGTAGCCGCGCGAGGCCCGCGCGACGACCGAGCCGTCCTCGGCGACGAGCAGCGCCTTGACGCCCTGCGTGCCGACGTCGAGGCCTAGGTAGGTTCCCGGCCCCGCCGCCATCTCACCGCGCCCCGAGCAGGTGCTCCACGAGCAGCTGGTCGAGGCGCTCGTACCCGAGCCCGGGCGCCGCCAGCGCCGCGGGGTCCAGCTCGAGCGCCCGAAGCCGCTCGGCCTTGGCTCGGCTGTAGCGCGAGAGCAACGGCTCGACCGCGGCGTCGCGGCGCTCCTCGATCAGCGCGCGCACCTCGGGGTCCTCGTCGAAGGCCCGCGCGCGCTCCGCCAGGATCTTGTAGGTGCGCATGCAGCCGCGGGCGAAGTCCCACACGCCCTGCTCGTCCTCGGTGCGGTAGGCGTGGGCGTCGAAGTGCCGGGGTCCGCCGTAGCGCTCGCCGCCGCCCGTGCCCTCGAGCAGCCGGACCAGGAGGAACGCCCCCTTCTGATCCTCGGAGCCGAAGCGCAGGTCCTGGTCGTAGCGGCCGATCTTCTGGCCGTTCAGGTCGATGTGGAAGAGCTTCCCCGCTTCCATCGCCTGGGCGACGGCGTGCACGAACGACAGCCCGGACATCGTCTCGTGCGCCACCTCGGGATTGACGCCCACCATCTCGGGATGAGCCAGGGTCGAGATGAAGTGCAGCATGTGCCCCGTGGTCGGCAGGTAGATGTCCCCGCGCGGCTCGTTGGGCTTGGCCTCGAGCGCGAAGACCAGCTCGCAACCCTGCTCGATCACGTACTCGCAGAGGAAGTCGAGCGTGTCGCGCATGCGCGCCAGCGCCGTGCGCGGGTCGCGGCAGGCGTCGGCCTCGCTGCCCTCGCGCCCGCCCCAGAAGACGTAGATCCTCGCGCCCAGCTCGACGCCGAGGTCGATCCCGTCCAGGGTCTTGCGCAGCGCGTAAGCACGCACTTTCGGGTCGTTCGAGGTGAAGGCGCCGTCCTTGAAGACCGGATGTGAGAAGAGGTTCGTCGTCGCCATCGGCACGACCATTCCGCATTCCTCGAGGGTCGACTTGAAGCGAGCGACGATGCGGTCGCGCTCGGCGGCGCTGGCGCCCAGCGGGACGAGGTCGTTGTCGTGCAGGTTCACGCCCCAGGCGCCGCACTCGGCCAGGCGCTCGACCAGGCGGCAGGGGTCCTGGACGGGGCGAACGGCCTCGCCGAAGGGGTCCCGGCCGGGGTTGCCGACGGTCCAGAGGCCGAAGGAGAAGCGGTCGTCGGGGGAGGGGGCGTGGGGGTCCATGGCGGTAGCCATCTTAAGGAAAGGAGCGGAGCCGGGTCGGGCGCCCCTTCACGGCTCCCACGACCCACGCGTGCCCCCCGGCGGGGCTCGCCTCACGGCACCTTCACCCAGCTCCTCCACAGCGCCGCGAACCCCTCCGCGTCCGCCCGCGTCAACCGCGTCGGCGGGTCGACGAGCCGCGGCCCCCCCACCGGGTCGAATCCGTCCACCAGCTTGTCGATCAACAGTTCCACCGAGCGGTACCCCCATCCGAAGCAATCTTCGGCGAGCAGCACGTCGACGTAGCCTCCTTCGAGATGCGCGAGCTGCTCGGGCAACGCCCCGACCGCCACTGCCTTGACCGCTCCCGGCTCCCACGGCAACGGCCCCGGCGCGAGAAGCGGCCATCCACCGACCATCGCCCAACCGTCGACCTCCGCCAGCGCGCCGTGCGCGCGCGCGAGCGCACCGGCCGCCTCCCCCGGCGATTCGCCGTGGTGGATCACGCCCTCCGGGTGCAGGCGCAGCCCGGGGTGGCGGGTGAGCTCGTCGAGGACGCCGCGCATGCGGGCCTGCGACCGCGCGCGCGTCGGGTCGCCCGCCAGGACGCCGATCGTGCCATGCCTGCGCAGCGCGAGCGAGAGCTCGCCCACGAGCGTCCGACCCCAAGCTTCGTCGTCGGTGCCCATGAACGCGAAGCGCCGGCTTCCGGGGACGTCCGAGTCGATGCAAACCACGGCCGCGCCGAGCTCCGCCGCTTCGTCGATCGCCGCGGTGATCCGCTCCGGCTCGCTCGCCGCGACGAGGATCCCCCTCGCCCCACCGCGCGCGAGATCGACCACCGCATGCCCCTGTCCAGCCGCCTCGCGCACCTGCCACTCGATCGCGACCTCCACGCCGTGCGCGGTGCCCAGCTCGCGGGCTGCTGCCAGCGCGCCGGCGTAGGTGGCCTGCGGCCCAGGGATCGACGAGGAATCCGCGATCAGGCCGATCCTCAGGTTCCTCCCCGCGCGCGCGGCCGAGCGGTCGGAGCAGGCTCCGGCCAGGATCGCCAGGGCGAGGGCAAGCGTGCAGGTGAGGGTGCGAGCTCCGATCATCTGCTGGATCTCCGGTGCCAGTCTACGTTGCCGCGGACGGCCGCCAAGTCTCCGGGGGAGCGCGAAGATTCCCGCGGCTCGCCTCCGCGCTGTTGCCCGCGCGCCGCCAGGACAGTACTGATGCAACGCCGTGCGCGTTCCCGAGCTGGTCGCCCACCGCGGTTACGCCCTGCGGTTCCCCGAGAACACGCTGTCCGCCCTGCGCGCGGCCCTCGACGCGGGCGCGCGCCGGCTCGAGGTGGACGTGCAGCTCTCCTCCGACGGCGTGCCGTTCCTGTTCCACGACCGAAACATGCATCGCGTGTGCGGCGTGCCCGGGGCGCTCCACGAGCGCAGCGCCGCGCAGCTCGGAGAGCTGCGGGCCTCGGAGCCCGGCCGCTTCGGGGATCGGTTCGCCGGCGAGCCCCTGGCGCGGCTCTCGGACCTGCTCGCGCTCCTCACTGAGCGGCCGGAAGCCTTCGCCTTCGTCGAGCTGAAACGGGCCTCGCTCGAGGTCTTCGGTCCCCGAGCGGTGCTCGACGCCGTGCTCGGCGGCCTCGAGGCGTTCCGCGGGCGCTGCGCGTTGATCTCGTTCGACGTCGGCGTGCTCCGCCTCGCGCGCACGCAAAGCGAGCTTTCGCTGGGACCGGTCCTGAAGAGCTGGAGGCAGGCGGCGAGCCCAGGGGTCCTGGAGCTCGCGCCGGAGTACGTCTTCTGCGACGTGGAGAAGCTGCCGCCCGGCCCGCTGTCCATTGCCGGAGCCCGCCTGGCCGTCTACGAGGTCGCCGAGCCCGGGCTGGCCCTCGAGCTGGCAGCGCGCGGTGCCGAGCTGATCGAGACCTTCGCGATCGCCGAGATGCTGCGCGCGCTCGCCGGCCCGGGCGGCGCCCCGTGAACGGGGGAGCGCCGCCGGCCGATCGCGTCGACCTGCTCGTCGCCGGCGGCGGCATCCACGGGGCGGGCGTGCTGCAAGCCGCCGCCGCGGCCGGACGCTCGGCGCTGCTCGTGGAGGAGCGCGCGCCGGCCTGGGGCACGTCGAGCCGCTCGAGCAAGCTGATCCACGGCGGCCTGCGCTACCTCGAGAGCGGCCATCTCGGCTTGGTGCGCGAGTCGCTCGTCGAGCGCGCGATCCTCCTGCGCATCGCGCCGGAGCTGGTGCGCCTCGTGGACTTCCACATCCCGGTCTACCGCGGCATGGCGCGCAGGCCCTGGTTGATCCGCGCCGGGCTCTCGCTGTATGCGCTGCTCGGCGGGTTGTCGCGCGACGCGCGCTTCGAGAGCCTTCCGCGCGAAGAGTGGGCGAGGCTCGATGGCCTCGAGCTCACGGGACTCGAGGCCGTCTTTCGTTATCGCGACGGCCAGACCGACGACGCGGCGCTCGTGCGCGCGGTGCTGGGCTCCGCCGTGGAGCTCGGCGCACGGGTCGAGTGCCCGGCGAGCCTGCTCTCGGCGCAGCGGACAGCCGACGGGTGGCTCGCAAGAATCCGCGCCGGAGGCGTCGAGCGCGAGATCGCCTGCCGGACCTTGGTCAACGCCGCCGGCCCGTGGGTCGACCAAGTGCAAGCCTGCATCGAGCCAGCCCCGCCCAGGCCCGCCGTCGAGCTGGTGCAGGGAACGCACCTCGAGCTCGCCGGCGCGATCGAGCACGGCGTGTACTACGCCGAGTCCCCGCGCGATCGCCGCGGAGTCTTCGCGA
>DATKBQ010000102.1:0-8056 GCA_035546375.1 Planctomycetota bacterium
TCGGGGCTCAGTCACGCGGCCTGCGTGCTCGCTGTCTACGCTTCGCTCCCGCCGGTCACCCGACGAGATGCAAGACTCGCTTCCGGCTGGGGGCCAGCCTTGGCCGGGCGGGCTTGGTTACCCGCAGGACTCCGCTGAAGGCTTCCGGTCAGGTCATCTCCGTTCCTCCTTCCCAGGCTTGCCTGGCGCACCCTAATCAAACGGTCGACCGCCAGGTCCCGCCTGTGCGAGGCTTCGGTTTCGCAGACCGCCCATGCGGCGTCGTTCGGATGGCTCGTACCGGCTTGGCGCCATGCCGCTTGACGCGGGCCGACGGGTGCACGAGGTTCAGGTCCACGATGGGGGCAGGCTCGATCCTGGCGCTCGCGCTCGGAGCTCTCGGGCAAGCACGCACGCCGGCGCCGCCGGAGGATCCCTGGCGCGAGTTCCCGATCTTCGTCTGGGTGCCCGGCGGGACACGCGCGTCGGACGACGCGGGCTCGAGGCTCGAGATCGTCGAGCGCTTCGGCGGCGCGCAGCTCATGCGCGGCGAGGACGGCGCTTGGGCGGTCGAGCGCGGGCTCGCGACGTTCGTGCACAACGCGCCGGGGCGCGACGAGCTGCACCTCGAGCGCGACGATCCGCGCTGGCGCGCGCGTTGGGAGGCCTGGTACGAGCGCCGCGACGTCGCGCTGCTCGTCCGCGACCCGTGCCTGAGTGAGCCCGAAACGCGCGCTCGCCTCGCCCGGCGGTTGGAGGAGAGCCTGGGCGCGCTCCCCGATCGCAGCTGCATCGGCGTCAGCATCGGCGACGAGGTCTCGCTCACCGCCGCGCGCGGCCCCGAGGACATCTGTCTCTCCCCCACCTGCCGCAGCGAGTGGGCGCGCTTCGTCGAGCGCCTGCCGGGACTGAGCGACGAGGAGCGAGCGTCCTTGCGCGATCCGGCCACGTTCTCGACCGACGCGACCCGGCTCGCGCTCGCCGACGGCCGCACCGAGGCGCTGTGGGGCTGGCTCCTGCGGCGGCGTTTCCACCAGGAGGTCCTGCTCGGGCTGCTCGAGGAGCTGGCGGGCTCCGCCCGCGCCGCGCCCGGCGCCGGCGTCGGCCTGCTCGGGATCGCCGGGCAGAGCGCCTTCGGCGGCGTCGCCGTCGAACGCGTCCTCGCCTGGCTCGACTTCGCCGAGTGCTACCGCACGCTCGACGCGCGCGAGCTCCTGTTCACGCTGCGCGAGCCGCGCCAGCGCGCGCTCCTGACGGTGTTCGCCGAACCCGGGGATCCCGCCGGCGCGGCCTGGCAGATGTGGGAGCACTGGCTGCGCGGCGGCGACGGGCTCGTGCTCTGGAGCGCGCGCGAGCTCGGGCGCTCGCAGCCGCTCTTGGAGCGCACCGCCCGCGCCGCGCGCGACCTGCGCGCCGCGCGCGCTCTCGCGCCGGACTTCGCTCCGATCCCAGCCGGCGTCGCGATCGTGCACGACTCCGACAGCGTCGCCGCCGGCTGGCTGCGCGACGCGCTGCTCGACGGCGCCACCTGGCCGCGCCGCTTGCAGAGCTGGCAGGAGGAGCACGGGACGCTCGAGCGCTCCCTGCGCGCCTGGCTGCGCCTCCTCGAGGACTGTGGGCTTCAACCGGGTGCGGTTCCGCTGGAGCAGGTCGGCGCGCGCACGCTCGGGCGCTTTCCGCTGCTCGTCCTGAACCACCTCTTGGTCCTCGACGAGCAAGACCTTGCGCGCCTCGAGGCCTTCCTGCGCGCGGGCGGCACGCTGTGCGTCGGCGGAGACCTCGGCTGGATCGACTCGCGCGGCCGCCGTCCGGCGCGGGCGCCGCTCGAGCGCCTGCGCGAGATCGCGCCGGAGCGCGTGCACGCCGCGCCCGCGGGACTCGACGGCTACCTCGAGGCGCGCCTGCGCTCCGGCGCGCCGGCGAGAGCGTTCCGAGGGGCCGCGAACGCGCTCTTGGATTCCGCCGGCGTTTCCCGCGCGCCGTTCACGATCTCCGCCGATCCCGAGGGCCTACCGTGGCTCTGCGCGTGGTCCGAAGCGCGCGGCGGCGGCTGGGTCTGCGCGGCGCTGCCCAACGCGATCGATGTCCCTCCGCGCCACTTGCACGACCAACGCGTCGAGGTCGTCGCTCCGGAGCGCTTCGCCGTCGAGTGGATCCACCCGGCCGACGGCAACGTGCTGGTTGCGGGCGATGCCCTCGTCTTCCGCCTGCGGCCGTCGAGGTGAACTCGGCAACGTTCGAGCGGCATCGCTTGCCGCATTCTGCACGCGAGCGATGGCCACAGCCAGGTGGAAACCGTACGACTCGAGAGTTGCCTGGATCAGCCAGGCGGCGGCTTGCGCAGGCGAAGGGCGCGCTTGAGGTTGCGCCAGCGGCTGCGCAGCTCGGCGCGCAGCCGCTCCAGCTCGCGCTCGCGCTCGCCGAGCGTGAGGTTGACCGCGGCCGCGGCCGCGTTCGTCGCGCGCAGCTCGTCCTGGATCGCCTGGGCGGCGGCCAGCGTGCTCGCGAGCTCGCCGCGCAGCCCTTCCAGGCTCGTGCGGTGCGCGGCGAGGTCGGCCTCGAGGACGGCGAGCGCGCGGCCGTGCTCCGCGAGGTCCGCCTCGAGGGCCGAGATCGCCGCGCGGCCCTCGCCGCGCTCGCGCTCCATCTCGCGCTCCAGCTCGGCGATGCCCCGTCCCTTGCGGTCGAGCTCGGCGTGCGCCTCGCGCAACGCGGCGCGGTGGCCCGCGACGTCCTGCTCGAGATCCGCCGCGACCTTGCGCAGCGCCTCGCGCTCGCTCCGCCAGGCCTCCCGCTCGCGGTCGAACGCGACCAGCTCGGAGGCGAGGCCGAGGACCTCCGCCAGGGCGCCGCGCGGAGCGACGGCCGGCGCCGCGAGCCAGCGGCCCTCGGGCAGCTTCGCCCCGCGGAAGGCGGCGACGACCGCGTGGCGGTAGACCGGCTCGGCGTGGTCGGAGTCGTAGAGCGAGCGGTTGTAGAAGGCGTGGAACGCGCCGGCGAGCGGGCGCAGCGACGGGTCGTCGTCCATGTACAGCGACATGCACATGAGCGCCAGCCAGCGCTCGAGGTTCGCATGCCCGAAGCTCTTCACACGCGCGTCGAGCTGCTCGAGCTGCGCCTCGACGGCTTCGCGCCGCGGCAGGCCGTGGGTGCGGTGCTCCTCGAGGTAGCGGTGCTCGCTCTCGAGCTTCTCCCTCAGGAAGCGCTGCAGGAGCCGCTCCGCCTCGGCGACCTCGGGCGCCTCGTAGGGGCCGGCAAGCACCACCCAGCGCCGGGCGACCCGCGCGCACTCCGCGACGAAGCGCTCGCGCGAGGCAGGCGGCACGTGCTCGAGCGTGTCGAAGGCGGCGACGAGGTCGAAGGCTCCGTCGCGGAAGGGCAGCGCAGCGCCGTCGCCGAGCACGAGCCCGCGCTCGGCCGAAGGCTCGAGATCGACCAGGGTGATGCGCCGGCCCGGCAGGAAGCGACGCAGGAGCGCCGTGCGCCCGCCCACGTCCAGCACCTCCAGCTCGCGCGCGCCGCCGTCGAGGTCGGCCAAGAGGTCGCTCACCAGCCGATAGCGCTGGTACTGGTCGAAGGGCAGCCGCTCGACCTCCTCGGCGCCCTTGCGGCTCACTCCGCCGACTCCTCCAGCGTCTCGCCGCCCGCCGAGCGCCGGCGCAGCCTCCAGCGACTCTGGAGCGCCAAGAGCCCGTGCTGCTCGCGGCGCACGTCGAGCACTTCGAACGTCAACACGTGCTCGCGGTGGTCGATGGGCGTCGGCGCGGCCTTGGCGTGGTCGTAGAGGAACGTGGTCAGGTAGTACTGCCCGTGCAGGAGCTGCAGCCGCTCGCACGACATTTCGACCTCGCCCTCCTCGCCGGGCGCCAGCTCGGCGATCTCGATCGGCTGCCGTCGCCAGACGTGGTTCGAGCCGTTCACGTACGTGCCGTCGGAGCGGTAGATCCCGAGCCCGAACACCGGGCGGCGGCAGGCCTTGTGCGCGCGCCAGCGCAGGCGCACGGTGTACGGCTGGCCGGTCTCGAGGACCAGCGTGGGCTGGCCGTCGGGCCCGAGCACGTCGACCTGGTGCACCTCGACCTCGCCCGAGCCCCAGCGCGGGTAGGTGCTCGTGCCGCGGTTGGCCGCCGACAGCCGCTCGTTCCCGCGCGCGTGGGCGCGCTTCAGGTAGGCGTCGGCGACCTTCTCGGCCGTGCCCTGCTCGACCACCTCGCCCTGGTCCATGAGCACCACCCACTGGCACATGCTCTTGATCGCGCCCATGTCGTGGGAGACGAAGATCGTCGTCTTGCCTTGCTCCTTGAACTCGTTGAGCCGGTTGACGCACTTGCCCTTGAAGTGCTCGTCGCCGACCGAGAGCGCCTCGTCGATCAGGAGCACGTCGGGATCGACGCTCGCGGCGACCGAGAAGCCCAGGCGCACGTACATCCCGGAGCTGTAGGTCTTCACCGGGCGGTCGATGAAGTCCCCCAGCTCGCTGAACTCGACGATCCGCGGGAAGCGCTCGGCGATCTCCTCGTCGCGCATGCCCAGGATCGAGCAGTTGAGGTAGATGTTGTCGCGGCCGGAGAACTCGGGGTGGAACCCGGCGCCGAGCTCGAGCAGCGACGCGATGCGGCCCTCCACGTGCACCTCGCCCTGGGTCGGGCGCGTGATGCCGGTCAGGAGCTTGAGCAGCGTGCTCTTGCCCGCGCCGTTCTCGCCGATGATCCCGACCGTGCTGCCGCGGGCGATGTCCAGGTAGACGTTGCGCACGGCCCAGAACTCGCGGTGGCGCGGCTTCCCGGGCCACACGAGGTTCCAAAGCCTGTGGCTCGGCTTGTCGTAGATGCGGTAGGCCTTCGACAGGCCGCGCGCGAGCACGGCGCTGCCACCCGCGCCGCTCTGGGCCGGCGCGTCGGAGGCGGAGAGGAGCTTCGCGGGGGCGCTCACAGGAGGTCCGGGAAGATCGGCTTCTGGCGCATGAAGAAGGTCGAGCCGAGCAGGAACGTCGCCAGCGCCACGAGGGCGAAGCGCCCGAGCATCCACGGGTCGGGCCAGTGGGCGAAGAGCAGCACGCTCCGGTAGCTCTCGATCAGCCAGTACATCGGGTTGATGTCGAGCAGCCAGGCGAATTGCCCCTCCTGCGCCTTGGAGACCAGGTAGTCGGGGTAGAAGATCGGCGTGGCGAACATCCACACGGTGACGAAGACGCCCACCAGGTGGAAGGTGTCGCGCAGGAACAGGTTCAGGGTCGAGAGCAGGCAGCCCAGGCCGATGGTGAAGATCCCTTGCAGGAACATCAAGAGCGGAAGGGCGACGATCGGCAGGCCGAGCGCCAACTCGCGGTGCACGGGCGGGACGAAGATCTCCTGTATGGCGAGCGAAGCGGTGTGGACCTCCTCGGGGTCGAGCCACGGGCCGAGGTAGGCGAACCAGGCCACGCCGCCAAGCACGACCGGGAGGCCGATGCACATGTTGATCAGCGACGAGCCCACCAGGTAGACCGGCAGCACCTCCGAGGGGAAGACCACCTTCTGGATCAGGTTCGAGTTCTCGACCAGGCAGTTGGTCGTGCGCGACACGCTCTCGGCGAAGGCCACCCAGACGGTGATCCCGGCCAGCATCCAGATGGCGGTGTCGGCCGGCCCGGCCTGGTCCTCGAAGCGCACGTTCAGGACCATCCGGAAGACGAACATGTAGATGAACAGGTTCATGACCGGGAAGATCACCGACCAGAAGAAGCCCATGCTCGAGCCGACGTAGCGCGCCTTGAGGTCGCGCACGACGAACTCCCTGAGCAGGCGCCGGTTGCGCGCGAGGGAGCCGAGGAGCTGGGACACGGCGCTCCTAGAGGATCCGCTTGCCCAGTCCGGACAGGACGAGCTGCACCGCCGTCTCGGCGGTCTTGTTGCGCACGTCGAGGATCGGGTTGATCTCGGTCATCTCCAGGCCGAGCAGCCGCCCGGACTCGAAGGCGTGCTCCATCACCAGGTGGCTCTCGCGGAAGTCGGTCCCGCCGGGCACCGGGGTGCCGACGCCGGGCGCCACGGACGGGTCGGTCCCGTCCAGGTCGAAGGAGAGGTGGAAGCCCGCCGTGCCATCGTTCACGATCGCGAGCGCGCGGCGCATGACCTCGCTCATTCCGAGCACGTCCACGTCGCGCATGGTGAAGACCTTGACGCCGGAGTCGAGGATCTCGCGCCGCTCGCTCGCGTCGAGGTCGCGCACGCCGACGATCGCGCAGCACTCGATGTCCACCATCGGCACCCGATCGCCGATCTCCACCAGCTCGCGCGCGCCGCGCCCCAGGCACACCGCGCAGGGCATGCCGTGGATGTTTCCGGAGGGGCTCGACTCGGGCGTGTTCATGTCGCCGTGGGCGTCGAACCACAAGAGGCCGATCCGCTGCCCGCGCCGGTGGTGGAACGAGCTGATCGCCGCCACCGTGCCGATCGCGATCGAGTGGTCGCCGCCGATCACCAGCGGGAAGGCGCCGTCCTCCAGCACGCGCTCGACGCGCCGCCGCAGGCGCCGGCAGGCGTTCGCGATCTCGTTCAGGAAGTGGGCGCGCGGGTTCTTGGGCACGCGCGACTCGGGCGCCGGCACCAGCACGTTTCCGCGGTCCTCGTAGTCCAGCCCCAGCCGCCGGATGCCCTCCTCGAGGCCGGCGATGCGCATCGCGCTCGGGCCCATGTCGACGCCCCGGCGCCCGCCGCCGAGGTCCATCGGAACGCCCAGGACCGCCACCTTGGAGACCATCACGCGCTTCCCCGCCGGAAGACCACCTCCGAGCCCGGACCGAGGCCCAGGCTCCGCGCGGCGCTGCCCCCGCGCTCGGCCAGCTCCCAGCAATCGAACGAATCTACCAGGGCCAGGAGCCCGCCAGGCGGGACGTCGGAGTACGTCGAGCCGACCGGGATCTCGCGGCCGCCGGCGAGCGCGCGCCAGGCGTGCGGCGGGCCCCCCAGGTCGCCCGCCTCGACGTTCGTGACCAGATTCCCGAAGCGGTCGGCGAAGAGCACCTCGCCGCGCACCCGATCCGGGCCCTCGCTCGCGGCGCGCGGCCGCTCGATCCGCAGCCAGGTGGTGGCCGCCGGGCCGACCTCCTCGGCGGAGAGCCCGGCCGCGATCCGGGCCGCCGCCGGAGCGAAGACGTCGCGCCCGTGGAAGGTGCGGCTGCGCCGGGGCAGCGAGAAGCGCTCGAGCGCGAGCACGCGCACGTCGGCCGAGGCGGAGAGCACGCCCGAGAGCAACCCGTTGTCGGGCGCCAGGAAGGCGTGACCCCGCTCGTACGCGGCGAGGATCGCGCGCTCGCTGCCGACGCCCGGGTCGACCACGGCGACGTGCACGCTGCCGGGTGGGAACCAGCTCCACGAGCGCTCGAGGAAGAACGCCGCGGCGCGCACGTCCTGCGGCGGCACCGAGTGCGTCAGGTCGACCAGCGCGAGACCCGGCTGCTGCGAGAGCAAGACGCCCTTCATGATCCCGACGTAGGGATCGTCGAAGCCGAAATCGCTGGTCAGCGTGACCACGCCGCTGGGCTTCCAGAACTGTCGGATCTCGGCGGGCACCGCGGCTCCGCTAGCGCGTCCGCGCCCCGAGGGCGCCGAGCAGCGCGCCCTCGACCGCCGGGGTGGCGATCCTGCGCTCGCCGAGGATCTCGAGCTGGTCCAGGCCGCCCCACTCGCCGAGGGCGAACCCGACGCGCCGCAGGTCGCGGGACGTGGCGGTCTCCGGCGGGCGCTGCAGCTCGAAGAGCAGCGAGCCGATCCCGGCCACCTTCGCCATCAGGCCGCCGGCCAGGACGCTCCGGTTCCACGGCCCGCGCCACAGGGCCGCGCGCAGGACCGGCAGCACGAGCGGGTCGCGCAGATCGATCAGCGCGCGCGCGATGCGGGCGCTGATCGCCGGCTCGCCCTCCACGGGGAAGAGCTCGCGCAGGAGCGCCAGGTCCCCGGCCTCCGGCGCGGCGATCAGCGCTTGGACCAGGGCCTCGCCCAGCTCACCCGCCGGCGGGCGCTCGCGGAGCGCCGCCCGCACCTCGTCGCGCGCGCCCGCATGGCCCGAGCGCGCCAGGGCGATGGCCGCTCCGAGC